>CAXIDD010000007.1:0-20042 GCA_964021975.1 uncultured Saprospirales bacterium
CACCATTCATCAACATTACCACTCATATCGTATAAACCCAAAGCATTAGCTCGATAACTGCGCACTACTGCGGTAGAAGTCGTATCATAATGGGCATAATTACTTAAAGAATCTACTTCATTGGTACCTGCATACTTTTCTCTCCGTCCCCGACTACGCGCAGCATACTCCCACTCCGCCTCCGTAGGCAGGCGATAACCATTAGCATCCCAATCTGCCGTTACTGTATTTCCTTTCGGGGCAATGGTATATACTTTTTGCAGCCCGGCCTGCTCACTTCTCCAATTGCAAAATTTCACCACCTCATTCCAGGTGACATTGATTACTGGCCGATTGCCTCTTCCCCAACCGCTGTCATCAGGCACCTCTATTCCTTCTGCCTGACAATATTCATCATACTCTGCAAAAGTCACCTCGTGATCTGAGATGTAAAAATCACTCAAAGTCACACTATGTACAGGATTCTCATCCTCCGCTCCATCTCCAAACTGGTCTCCCATCTCAAAAGTGCCACCTTGCACAAAAACCATATCATCAGAATAGTCGGGCTCTGGTGGCACAATCTTGTCCAAATCTGTATTCATGGTATTTTCCCATAGGGCTAAGATGTAGTCAAAGGGTATGCCTGTAGCTGCGTTACCTTTATCGGTACTTTTGGTAAGGAGGCCAGCTACTCTACCATTGACTAAAACTACATTTTTCTCAAAAGAGCCACTATTAAGCATTACCGAAAAGCTTTCCTCTCCTACTGATGTGATCTGCCCTTCTGATGGAGGCCTCTGCTCTTGTGGAATAATCCCGGGTATATTTATGGTTTGTCCTACCTGCAAATCTGTAGTAGAAAAATCAAATTCCCACAGGTATTGCTTTGTATTGGGGATCATAAAAAAGGCAATTTCCTCATTTGGGAAATCGGTAATGAGCTCTGCCTCGAAAGACTCCTCTGATCCGCTAAGCTCAATTTTATGACTTGGCCCAAATAATTTTAAGTCACTGGCTGAAGGTCTAGTATAAGGTACTGCAACAATCACCTGATCCTCTACTTTATCGATGATAAAACCTTTGGAGAATCCGTTGGGTCTTCCCCCAATAGTC
Organism: uncultured Saprospirales bacterium; assembly: GCA_964021975.1. Taxonomy (GTDB): domain Bacteria; phylum Bacteroidota; class Bacteroidia; order Chitinophagales; family Saprospiraceae; genus DATFKA01. Next base: position 1,096 of record CAXIDD010000007.1, read on the forward strand.
TGTGTGTAAGTCGCAAAATTAGCGGATAGATCTGCTGTAGGTGGCTTCTCCGGCTGTATATTTGGGTCTTCAATTTCAAAAGGATCAATAATAACCAGGATACGATTACAAGGTATTTGCGCTATCAAAGCATTAAAGTCTTCATCATAAATACCACTTCCTGGATCATTAAGACTACCATTAGCAGGCACCAATTGTTCTAGGACAGTATTTTCGCCATCTTCATCCGTAAAATAGAAATAGGAGGAAATGTAAATAACTAGCTGATCTTGTGGTCCAAAATTACGGTTTCGTAGATTATTTATTACTTGTTTAAAAGCGTCCGCATCTCTAATTTCATGAGTTTCGGTACGGAATCCAATACTAGAGAGTGCTTTATCCATTCCCTGGACATTGGCCAAAGGAAACTTCAAATCTGGATAAGCACCGTAATTCTCTGCATAAAGCAGGACAGCTGTGCTATTGCCTACTCGTGGACTTTGGTTAAAAACAGGCTGGGATTCATCTGGACCACTGCCCCCATCAAACTTCAGGGTATTGTTGTAGCGGTTATTAAAGTCAATGGACCAGTTTTGTAAGGTCGTATTCCTGCCAACCTGAGATAAACTATTGATTAAGTTTTCACTAAAACTATTGTCTGCCGGAGCGTAGAGCGTACTGGGAAGGGCGAAAACTTTAAACGGTTCTATGGGACCTTCGTCAGCTGCTGTTGTATCTTGGGGTGCTTCATCTGGTAATGGTTTTTCCTCCTGACAAGCACTCAAATAAGGCATTTTTTGCCCCCAAGTCCCAAGCTGCGCTAGATAAGCTTCCCGCATTAGATCCACATAATAGCAGGCACTATCTGGCCTTGATTGGGAATATTGCAAACTTGCCAAACCGTGTAAAGCATAAAAGCTTAAACTGTCAGATGCCTCTGTCTCCCAAGGAGCATTAAGCACACTATTGAAATATTCGTAGCTTTTGGTTTCTTCCTCAGAACGCTGCTCTATCTTTTGATAACTGCTTCGTCCCAATAAGTAAGCCAATTTGACAAAGTTATCTTTAGCCAAGAGATAGTCTGCCTCTAAATTCACGGCTTGTTGTAGATAATCTGTACTCTGTTGAGCACGCTGCTCAAATGCTTCTGCTCCTCCATTCCCATACAAATTATCCACCGCTAAATTATTCAAGCGCTGGGCTTCCCGCATCTCCATTTTTAAATAAAAAGGCACTTCCCCGTTTTTATCATAAAAATACTGGCCAATGGTTTGGGCTTGTACAAACAAACTTCCTATTCCAAATAGAATGGGTAGTAAAGTAAACAAACAGGCCAACCAAAAATTCAGGGTCAATAAGGGCACCTTAATTGGTTCCTCTTCTTGTTCTAAAAATTGCTGGGTGGCTGCACCTTTTTTAGTTTCCGGTGTTGTTGTATCTGTCTGACGACTGACCACCAAATCTAATTCCTCTAGTCGCAAAGGATCAATTTGGCCAGTGGCCATCCGCAAACGAATGGCTTGCTGGTAATCTTTATTATAAGGTTCTAAGGCGAAGTTGTGAATATCCAGATCCGTTTCCAATTGATTCTGGGCATAAGACCCTTGAATGGTGTCTTCTGGGATGGCCTCCAACTCTGTTTTCATGGCCTGCCGAGCTTGCCATTCTTGCTCTAAGTCCAGTTGAGCCCAAATTTCTCTCCAAACTTTAGTGGGAAAGGCCCCTTCTTCAAAAGCTGGAATCCGAGATAAGATCAATAAATTATCAAAGGTGACGGGCGCCCCTATGGCTTTGCCCAGTGCGATGGTCAAGTCCCAACGCAACTCTGGATGCACCACCAAGGATTTCACCCAAGGCAATAATTGTGGATGTTGCTCCAGGTATTCCCGGTATTGCGACCAACGCTTAAGTCGCGTTTCGCTATCCGGATCTTCGGGTTGTTTGCGGGCGATCTGTTGCTTCCAATCTGCAAAATAAGCGGGCAAGTCATCTGCTTCCCATTCGCGCTCAATCAGCTGCGCCGCGTCCATCAGGTTTTCCAAATTGGCTGGAAAAATTGGGAAAGATTGGTACAGTCGTTTTTCTTTGGACGACCAAGCCACCAGCGGCCTTGGTGTCACTAAAATTCGATACTTCCACTTACCGAACGTATCCAAATGATCTTTAACACGTGAGTTATCCAATAGCTCCTCTCCATTCCCAAAGACAATTAACTTCCGGTCCCCAAAAGCCTTTTGCAATTGATTCAGATCCGCATACCCTTGGTGCTTCGGATTCCAAAAGCGATCAAAACCGCCACGGTAGGTCCAGTAGTCTACGTGTACATCTTGGTCGCGCAGCGTTTGGGTCAGGTACAAAAACAGTCGTGCTAAATGACTTTCCGCAGAAGATTGATCGATCAAAAATAGGTAGTCCGTTGGTCGCGTATTCAGCCTGTATTGTAGATCCAGAAAGCCGCCGCCCTCTACCGTTTGTTGGATGGTATTCGGAATATCCAGGATTTGTCGGCTCCCTTCTTGCCTACGCCGCAATACATTACCCATCTGAAAAGGTAAGCTACCTTTTTGGATTTCGTCCGAATGTCCTCGAAAAGGAATTTGGTAGGGGGCCCGATCCGCGACTTGCATTTCTTGAATCTGTGCAGTCCGTAATTCTTGCTGCTCCCGCTTATAGTTCTTACGTTGTCTATTCCAAAGCCACCAAAACAGGCCTGCTATTAGTGCCAACAAACCCAATAAATAATAAGTCCAGGCCTGGAAACTAAAAGACAAGTCTTCTTGATCCTTTTGTAAAGTCAAATTGGGTAAATCAACAAAAACGGGCGCTGGTTGATCATCCTCGATTTGCACATTAGTCCCAATCGTAGTTGTACAATAACCTAATTGCCCGCTGGTATCTACCAAGCTCAATTGTATCGGATAATCTCCAGGTTCAGTGTATGTCCGAGTAGGCTCAGCTACGGTCAAAAGGCTATCAAAGCCCAAGTTCCATTGATAGGCAAAACCAGATCCTTCTGTTTCTACGGAGAATTGTAGGAGCTCGCCTACCCTACGCAGGCCTTCTACCTCGATTAGATCTTTAACAATCGGCGCTTGCGTACAATTGACTCGAAACGCCTCCACCGGTGCACTATAAATCTGCTCCCCAGAATCTCGTTTCCGCACAATAAAATGTAGGCTGTGGATAACCCCATTTGGATTATCAAAAACAAAATCCCGATAATCATAACCATCATAAGACCAACGGACTTGCTGATTTTCGTCTTGTATGTACCAAGAGAAGGTATATTTAGAAATATCTTTTACAGTTGTTTGATTAAGCAACTGTAAAGTATCTCCTAATTTAAAATCCTTTAAATCTCCCTGGACTTCGTATTGAAAACGAGCTGCGTTGCGGGCCGCACCGTAATTTTCCTGATACCAATCTAAACCTAAGCCTCCGAGTAATAGTAAGCCTAAAAGCAGGGCCAAAGGCAACCACCAGGCGGCCCTTTTTAGTTCTTGGAGACTGGTTGTTGGTTCTACTTGCGGTGGAACTTCGGCCGACAAAGATTCCAGGAATTGCGCATAGATTTTCTGAAAGTTGCTTTGATCTCGCTCATTTTTACACAAAAGTGGACCTAAAATCAGTCCCAGTTCTTCTAGTCCTTCTGCTGAATGAAGTAAGGTTTGATGTTGTGCAATGGCCAACTCTGTCCGATACCACTCGTGGGCGGTCAACTCAAAACCAGCCGCTGCCAATTGATGAAGCAGTCGCTGAATGGGTAACCTTGCTATGTCGGAGTTTTGGGCCATTAAGCTTTTTGCAAAAAGTCTTTAACCACCTTTAAATCTTCGTTGGTCTTGATCAAAAGAGACAGGTTATCAAGGTACCAGTCTTTAATCTTAGGCTTGGGCTCTTGGAGGAGACCATCCATTTCTAAAGCTCGTACAAAACTAACCAGCTCCGCGGTTGCAGGTTTTTTGCGGACCGCTACTTGCCGTATCTCATTAAACAGTTTTTGAACATCTTTTAGATTAGCCCGCTCTTGATCACCGATGGCATTTTGTAATTGACTTTCGAGAATATCCCGCATTTTTTTACCTTCCGGAAAAGGAATGTGGTAAAAAACACAGCGACGTAGGAAAGCGTCTGGAAGATTTTTCTCTGAATTGGAAGTCATAATGACTAGGATGCGTTGCTGGTTTTCCGCATCCATTTTGACCTGGAAATTATCTTGTTCTTTAATGAAAAATTCATAGCGTTCTAGCTCGTTCAGTAGATCATTGGTAAAATCTCTAGGAGCTTTGTCTATTTCATCGATGAGGACGACTGAACTCTGCGAGCTAGTTGCTTCGTCCCATTTGAAGGTTTCAGCAAAAGAGGTTTGTGGATTAGACAGTGCAATGGCTTTCCCAAGTGCTTGCAGTTCTATAAAATCTTTAGTTGCCTTTCCAGCTGCCCCAGCCTCCCTTTTGATGTTCGCCGATTGAAAGTGACCGACGGCATCGTAGATATAGAAAAGGTCTCTGGCGGAGGTGGTGGTTTTGGTATTAAAGCGGAGCGGTGTCTCATTAAAAACAGCACCTTTATTTTGATCCTGATCTTGATCTTGATCTTGGTCATTCGTTTGCTTGGCCAGGTCATAGGCTACTCGATAGGCTAATTGAGTCTTACCAGTTCCTGGTTCTCCTGTTAGTAATAAAGGTTGATTAAACAAGAGTGCGGTCTCTACGGCCCGTTGCAATGCCGGATCCATGATGTATTGGCTCGCTTTGGGGCGAATATTGATAGATGGACGAATATTAATGGCCATAATTAGGTATTTTCTTGATTAACTTCTTCAATGATGTCCTCCAAAATATCCTGGACATCTTCCATATAACGAGGTGCCTTTTCGGTACCAAAGTGCCTACTGCGAACTTGGCGAATGCGTTTGCGGTCATGCTGCCAAAAGACGGCATATTCGTCAAACCAAGCTTTGATATCTCTATTTTCCACCATATCTAAAACGGGGAAAAGGGCCTTAGTATATTTGCCTTGGTCTAAAGCCGCTTGTACTTCGGCCTGCATTTCTGCTTTTTCTTCTTCATCTTCATCATCATAATTAATAGCAAAAAAGATGAAGAATTCCGGAGAATTTTCGGGTAGCTTTTGCTGACAAAAATCTTCGATGAACCAAGTAGCTGCTTGTGGGGTCAAATCAGGATTCCAGGCACTTTCATTTACATTAATAAGCAAGCAGATTTTATCTTCGCTGCGCAGTCGGTATAGAATAGAATTCTCTACCTTCAGCGCATCGGCTAGACATTTATGTTCAATTTTTTCAATCTGTTTTTCTTCCATTTGGAAAGCCAGGAGTACTTTCAGGGGTAATTCTATTTTGAGGTTTTCCAGTCGAAAAGACCGCGGAAAGTTGATGATTACCTTCTCTACTTTCACACCATTATCATGAGCGATTTTAATGTGATCCTTATCTTGACCTTTGAGCCGCGCCACAAAACGACTGAACAAGCCCAGGTGCTCTTGCCTTTCTCCTCCATGTAGGTAGAAAAAATGGAGCCGTTCTTGCTCTTGCTGATCTGCTACATCAATATAAGGCGTAAAATGATCGTTGTGAAGTACCCGGTCACAGGTATATTTATGGTGTGATCCAAAGAAGCGTTCAGCTGAAGGTTGTGGACTTATCCCTGAGGTTGGCTCCTGCTTTGGTAGTTCTGGAGTATCTTCTTCAAGGGTGATTGCTTCCTCATAGTCTTCAATAGCACTCCAAGTGGTAATATGATTGATTTCGGATGAACTACCTGGATGCAAGCCTACGATTTGGCCTTCCTTATCAAAGACAGGCGTACCTGGCAATATTGCCGCTTCAGAAGACTCACTCATTAAAAATGGGTCAGTAAATTGTTTAAGCCGATCAAATTGTATTTGCCCCTGTAAATCTTGAGCTAAGCCACTGTTTATTAGGAGCAGATGTTGTCCACTTTTGGGAACGCTACGACCAGCTTTGTATAGATGCCAAGAGGAAATTGCCTCTTTCACTTTTATCTTCACAAAGTTTAATTCTGCATCCCCAGTCCAGGTATCTGCTTCCAGCGAATAGCTCAGAACCTCTTGTTGATTATGATCTATAAAATCTACCTGAATAGTGGTTTCCTTCGCTAATGCTGGACTAGCAATTAGTCCATAGTTAGTCACCAAGTAGTTGCCTTCTAATAAAAGACCAGCTCCTATTTTTACACCTCCGGTATCTTTTACTTGAACCTGTACAACACAACGGCCAACTTTTAACAACTTTTGGATGGCTAATAACTGCTTGTAGGGTGCAGCCGCGCCAAAAATGATAGAAGGGTCCGCAGCTAAGGAAAAGTCTTTGAATGGGAAGTCTTGATTTTTGGTAGCGAGCTTAGTACGTAGCTCATTAATTTTACTATTAATTGCTGCTGCAATTTGGCTGGCTTTGACCTCATATTCTTTCGTAAAAATGGTATTATTCTGACGATCACGTTCATTTTTGGTCAAGCGCCTTTTATCCAAAATTAGATCTAGGGATTCACTTAGGTACTCATCATACTGAACGAGTTGGTCAATGGCTTTACCAACCTGATCCCCTGCAATAAAGCTCTTCGCTTTGCGAATCAGTTGCTGAACCTCCTTGAGTTGTTCTTGGTAATATGTTTGCAGGGTTTTATTCATGCATCAGTATCGGTAGCTTTTCCTATTATTACGAGCAAAAAAGTGCTCTTGTTGCCCCAACAAGGACAAAATAGGAAATCTTTGGCGCAGCAACAAACTGACTACTGACGATAAATGCCAGTAATTAATAATAAGGAGCTATTTGAAGTTTTAAAACTTCAAATAGCTCTAAGGGGTTTGTTTATTTCGCCTTAGTCACTAAAGTACCAATGCGCTCTCCCATCACGATGCGCTTGAGGTTTTTACGCTGGCCGATATCAAAAACGATGATAGGTAGATCATTTTCCCGACAAAGGGTAAAAGCCGTCATATCCATGATATTAAGGCCATCACTAATGACTTTAGTAAAGGAAACTTCATCTAACTTGGTTGCCGTCGGATCTTTTTCTGGATCTGCGGTATAGATACCATCTACCCGGGTACCTTTTAGGATCACATCTGCACTGATCTCATTGGCCCGTAGTGCCGCTGCCGAATCCGTTGTGAAGTAAGGGCTTCCAGTACCAGCAGAGAAAATAACCACCCGTCCTTTCTCCAGGTGCCGGATCGCACGACGGCGAATGTAAGGTTCTGCAATTTGTTGCATCCCGATAGCGGAGATCAAACGGGTATATAGACCTTGGCCTTCGAGAGCACTCTGTAAAGCCATTCCGTTGATCACGGTAGCCATCATGCCCATATAATCTCCTTGCACGCGCTCGATGCCGGAAGCTTCAGCTTGAAGTCCACGAAATATATTTCCACCACCAATAACAATGGCTACTTCGACACCTTCTTTAATCAGCTCCTTGATCTCCTCTGCATAGAGTTGTAGCATTTTAGGATCGATTCCAAAGCCTTGGTCGCCCACCAGTGATTCGCCGCTGAGCTTAAGTAAGATTCTTTTATACTTTAAAGACATGAATGATGAGGTTTAAAACTTAAAAAGTCGCTTAAAATAAATAGTTAGATTAAAAAGCAATGCCTATTGGGCAAAAAAAAGGCGAATCAAATGATTCGCCTTTTCTTTCAGTAGGAATTAACCTAGTGTAACATGTTTGAACTCGGTCACCGTTAAATCCGGATCTAATGATTTCAAATAAGTAGCTACGTTCTGCTTGCTGTTTTTCACAAAAGCCTGATTCAATAAGGTATTATCTTTGAAGAACTTATTGAGTTTACCAGTAGCAATCCTTTCTAGCATGGCTTCAGGTTTGCCCTCGTTACGAGCGACCTCCATTCCGATTTCGATTTCTTTTTTGATAATTGACTCATCAACACCATCTTTATCGACAGCAACTGGGCGCATCGCGGCAACTTGCATTGCCACATCCCGACCAGCAGCAAAGATATCATCAGAAGCTTTGGTCAAACCAACCAAAACACCAGCTTTGTTACCCATGTGGATATAAGGAGAAACCATAGCAGCTTCTACCCGCTCGTAATTAGGAATCTCAATTTTCTCACCGATTACCCCTAAGTACTCTGTTACTTTTTCTCCTACAGTTAGTTGATCGTTGAAAGGTAAACCTAACAATTCTTCTAAAGAAGCAGGAAATTTATCTAGGGCGATAGACGCGAATTTGTTAGCCAATGCGATAAACTCTTCGTTTTTGGAAACGAAATCTGTTTCACAGCTCAATTTTACGATTACGCCTTTGGTTTTATCATCGCTTACTAAAGCGATTACAGCACCTTCTGTTGCATTACGATCTGCACGCTTAGCAGAAAGTTTTTCACCTTTTTTACGCAGAATTTCGATTGCTTTTTCGAAGTCACCTTCAGCTTCGGTCAAAGCTTTCTTACAGTCCATCATACCTGCGCCAGTCATGTCACGCAGTTTTTTTACGTCAGCGGCTGAAATTTTATAACTCATTGTGTTATTTGCTTATTATATTGATAAATTGGTTACAAAGCAATTGTGGACAGATGGCAGTAGTTTAAAACTGTTCCAATCTATCCACAATTAATGGCCTATTTATTTTACTTAGCAGTAGCTTCTTTCTCTGCTTTCATTTGCTTGCGCTCTTCCAAACCTTCTTTAATCGCACCAGCCATAAATTCGGTGATGATTTTAATTGATTTAGAAGCATCGTCATTGGCAGGGATAGCAAAATCAACCTGATTAGGATCAGAGTTGGTATCCACCATACCAAAAGTACGAATACCCAATTTGTGGGCTTCTTTGATAGCAATATGCTCATGGTCAATGTCTACCAAAAATAAAGCAGAAGGCAAACGATTCAAGTTAGCGATACCACCTAGTACTTTGTGCAACTTATCCCGCTCACGAGTCAAAGTCAAACGTTCCTTCTTGGTAACAGACGTTAAAGTACCATCTCCTAGCATACGGTCGATGTTCTGCATCTTCTTAACAGAACGACGGATGGTAGAGAAATTGGTCATCATACCACCCAACCAACGATCGGTTACGTGCGGCATGTTTACACTTTCTGCAGCAGCAGCAACGATATCACGTGCTTGCTTTTTGGTAGCAACAAACATGATTTTTTTACCTGCTTTTGCCAATTGTTTAGCAGCTGCTGCGGCACGATCCATACTATCCAGTGTACGGTTCAAATCAATGATGTGAATACCTTTGTGCTCCGTAAAGATATACGAAGCCATTTTTGGATTCCACTTCTTCTTAAGGTGACCAAAGTGTACACCTGCGTCGAGAAGCTCTTTATATGTAGGTTTATTCATTGTCCTAAATTGATAAATAATCGAAATGAAAAGATACTTTGCAGTATCTCCAGATTAACGTTTTGAGAATTGGAAGCTTTTTCTCGCTTTTGGCTTACCGTATTTCTTCCGCTCAACCACACGGGCATCACGAGTAAGAAATTTCTTAGCTTTCAATGGACCACGGAAGTCTTCATTAAGCTTGATAAGTGCGCGGGAGATCGCCATGCGAACCGCTTCGGCTTGCCCTTTAAAGCCGCCACCGTTTACGTTGATCATCAGATCGTAAATTTTACCGTCGATTTCAACGGTATCAAAAGGATCAGTAATGGTGTGCTGAATATGTTTCTGAGGAAAAAAGTCTTTGTAATCTTTACCGTTCACCTCAATTAATCCAGTTCCTTTCTTAAGGTAAACACGCGCTACAGATCTCTTTCTTCTACCAATAGCATTGATCATTTCCATATGCAAATCAAAATTTGGCGTGTGTTAAAATTAAAATTTAAATTCTTGTGGTTGCTGTGCCTCGTGTGGGTGCTCTGTACCAGCGTATACAAATAATTTTTTGTACATCTGATTACCCAAACGATTCTTTGGCAACATCCCTTTCACTGCGATTTCAACTACCCGCTCTGGGCGTTGTGTTTGCAACTCTTTGGCTGTTTTTTTCTTCTGTCCACCCGGATAACCCGTGTGACGGATGTATTGTTTTTGCTCTAACTTTTGTCCAGTAAAACGGATTTTCTCCGCATTGATTACTACGACATAATCTCCACAGTCTACGTGTGGCGTGTAAGAAGGTTTGTGCTTGCCTCTGAGTACAGTAGCAATACGAGAACAGATACGTCCAACGGTCTCTCCCTCTGCGTCAACTATAAACCAGCTGCGCTCTACATCTTCTTTTCTTTGCGATTTTGTTTTATAACTTAAAGTATCCACTTCTTTGTTGAATTTTATGATAAATAAGTTGCTGCCTATTTCAGAGTATCTCACCCTTCTTTCTAAGCAGGTGCAAAGATAGATTTAATTTATACAACTCGCAAAGGTTTTTACTAAAAAAAATAAACCGCACCTTCATAAGTCCCTGAAAAACAGTTAAAATTTCGCACATTTTTTTCAGAGGTCTTATTTTCAGGCTTCAAAAACACCTGTGCCAATAGAAATCATTACCTGCTACTTCCTCTTTGGTGAATCAGAATTTCCAAAATTATAGATTTTTCAGAATTGAGTTAAAAAGGTCCTTAAACTATTTACTCAAACCCTTGTTTCCTGTGAAAATGTCGAGAAAAAATTAATTTTAATACTCCAAACACCTATTCGACTTCTAGATAATTAGCATAACTTTGAACTCGACGCTCCAATAATTATGGCGGAAACTATCAAAAAAGACTTACATCAGGCCGATGACGATCCCACTGCTGCACAACGTAAAAAGGATCACATTGAACTGGCTTTTCAATCTCAAATCACCAGTGGTGAATTGGATCAGCGCTTTTATTACGAGCCTTTATTGGCTGGGCACCCCAAAGCAGATAGCTATCCTAAGACCGATTTTTTGGGTTTCCCCTTCCAATTACCATTATGGGTTTCTAGCATGACCGGTGGTACCGAAATGGCCAACACCATCAATCATAATCTGGCCAGAGCTTGTGGAGAATTTGGATTTGGAATGGGTCTGGGTTCCTGCCGATCTCTAATCTATAGTGATGATACCTTGGCTGATTTTAGTGTCAAACACTTAATGCCGAACCAAGCCTTATATGCTAATTTAGGAATTGCTCAATTGGAGCAGTTAATAGACACGCAAGATTATGATCGAATCAAGCAATTATTGGATAAACTAAAGGCAGATGGTCTAATCATCCATGTAAACCCTCTTCAAGAGTGGTTGCAACCAGAAGGAGATCGTTTCCAACGAGCACCAATAGATACCATAGAAATTCTCCTGGAAAAAATAGAGCGACCTATCATTGTCAAAGAGGTAGGACAAGGGATGGGCTACCAAAGTTTGCGCCGCTTATTGCAATTGCCTTTGGCAGCTGTCGATTTTGCTGCGAATGGTGGTACCAATTTTGCAAAATTAGAGTTGTTACGCAGTGACCCACAAAAACAACAAATTTATGAGCAACTAGCAATGGTTGGTCATAGTGCAGGGGATATGGTCGATTTATTTAACCAAGTTAAAAAGGAACTCGGTGATCAAATTCGTGTAAAAGACATTATTATTTCTGGTGGTGTAGGTAGCTTTTTAGATGGCTATTATCACATTAAAAAAATCAACAGCAATGCTATTTATGGTCAGGCTTCTGCTTTTTTAAAACATGCCAGAGCTGATTATGATTCTTTAAGAGCCTATGTACAAACGCAAAAAGAAGGATTAGAGCTCGCACAAGCATTTTTAACTGTTCGGTCCTAAGAAGCTATTTAGTATGAAAGACAAAATTATTTCTGGTTTTTATAAAAAAAACAAACAAGAGAAAGTCGAATGGCTAGCCGAGCATTACTTTGCAAATGATCCTACGCTATTGGCAGAATTACAATCTTTTGCTCATGCCAATCAAGATCTACAGAAAATATTTGATGGCTTTAGTGAAAATACCTTAGCCAATTATTATATGCCTTATGGCGTTGCTCCTAACTTCTTAATCGATGAGCAACTTTATGCGGTACCGATGGTCATCGAAGAGAGTTCTGTGGTCGCAGCAGCGGCAAGTGCTGCTAAATTTTGGCTCCAACGCGGTGGTTTTCAAACAAAGATTATCTCTACTACCAAACTGGGGCAACTACACTTTAGCTGGTCCGGGCCTAGCCATGAGCTACAAGCTGTTTTTGAGGATTTAAAAGTAGTCTTACGACAAGATGCCGCACCAATCACCGCAAACATGGAAAAAAGAGGTGGCGGAATTCTAGATATTGAGTTATTAGATTTCACCGCTGTAGAGGCCGATTATTACCAACTCAAAGTCAGTTTTGAGACTTGTGACTCCATGGGGGCCAACTTTATTAACTCCGTTTTGGAATCTTTTGGAGCCACCTTACGTCGTTTTGCAGCCACTCATCCACAATTACGTAGTTATCCGTTGGAAGTGATCATGGCGATCCTGTCTAATTATACGCCAGATTGTATTGTCCGGGCTCAGGTGGCTTGCCCAACCGAATTACTAGACGATGCTTGTAAAGATATGGATGGGCCGACCTTCGCAGAAAAATTTCGTAAGGCCGTCCGCATCGCTCAAATTGATCCTTTCCGCGCGACTACCCACAATAAAGGTATCTTTAATGGTGTAGATGCCGTCATTTTGGCAACGGGCAATGACTTCCGGGCCATCGAAGCAGGTGGACATGCTTATGCAGCTGCTTCTGGCCAGTATAAAAGCCTCAGCGATTGCAAAATTGAGGATGGTATTTTCACCGTTTGGTTAGATTTCCCTTTAGCGGTAGGCACAGTGGGGGGCTTGACCAAACTACATCCGCTAGCTAAACGTTCTCTGGAATTATTGGGTCAGCCAAGTGCGCCTCAATTGATGTCCATTATTGCTGCGACTGGTTTGGCACAAAATTTTGCAGCCGTACGATCTCTAGTCACCACCGGCATTCAGAAAGGACACATGAAAATGCATCTGATGAATATCCTTAATTTTTTGGCTGCTAGTGATACTGAAATTAAAGCCAGTCAGCAGCATTTCGAAAAAGAGACCATCAGTTTTAATGCTGTTCGGGCTTATTTGGAAATGCTTCGGTCCGCTTCAGTAAAATCAGTCTAATTGCTATGGAAAGGACCATTTCTACCTATGGAAAATTGCTATTAACTGGCGAATATTTTGTTTTGAATGGTGCTTTAGCATTAGCCATCCCTGCTCGTTATGGTCAGCAGTTTATCATCAAGGAATCCGCATCTACTGCATCAATCCGATGGGAAAGTTTTGATCATCAAAATCAAAAATGGTTTGAAGGCTATTTCAATTTAAATCCTTTGAGGGTTAAAGAAAGTACAGATTCCGCAGTTGCAGAACGATTGTTACAAATTTTTACAGCCTTAACACAATTGAATCCTGAATCTACTTTTCTAAAACCGGGACTATCTTTTCAGTCCTACCTGGAGTTTCCAAATAACTGGGGTTTGGGCAGCAGTTCTACTTTGATTGCAGCATTGGCCCAATGGGCAGCAGTAAATCCATACGACTTATTGGCCCAGACTTTCGGAGGGTCTGGATATGATTTAGCCTGTGCCATTAGTGATCAACCGCTTTTATATCAAATTCAAAAAGATACTCGACAGTTTGTCCAAGTTCCCTTCTTCCCCGATTTCCATGACCAACTTTATTTTGTTTTTTTAAATCAAAAGCAGAACAGTAGAGAAGGTATTCAACGCTATCGTACGCTAGTTAATCCCAGTGAAGCGGATCGAAGAATAGTGAGCCAACTAACTTTAGATTTTCTACAAGCCAAAGATCTCAAGGAATTCGAAGCAGTGATGAATGAGCACGAAAATTTCGTTGCTACCAAACTCCAATTACCCAAAGTCAAAGCGCAAAAATTTCCAGATTATTGGGGTGCGGTAAAATCACTAGGAGCTTGGGGCGGAGATTTTGTCTTGGCTACAAGTAGTAAAAGTCGAGATGCCACTGTCAGTTATTTTAAAGAGAAAGGTTTGGAAACGGTTATTCCGTTTGCGGATATGATGATAGTTAGATAGCCGAAGTTTGAAAACTTCGGCTATCCAACTACAATATTAACAAGTCTTTTGCGAGGTAAGCGGTTTTTATTTCTGGGAAAAAAAATTGATCTCCTTGAAAATGCCTTCGGTGCAATTTATAAGTTCCATTACCCGGTTGGGCATAGGCTTCTATACATTGCGCTTCTAAATTGATAATCCAGTAATTGGGAATTCCAGCTTCAGCATAAAGTGGCAATTTAATGGATTGATCATAAGCCAAAGAACTATCAGCTACCTCAATAAGCAATTGGACATCATGCGGTTTCGGATGATGATCCTGATAAAAGTTATCCTTTAATTGAAGGACCATGAGGTCAGGTTCTGGCTCTGAATTGTTATTCAAATGAAGTGGATCTTGTACACTAATTATTTTTTGTCCTTGATAGATCTGATTTAGTAAAGCACTGATTTTTTTTACATGGCTGGCATGGTTACTCTTAATTGGGCTCATCTTAATTATTTCACCGCTAATTAACTCCATACGATCCTCAGGCTGAAGAATGCCAACTTCAGCCATTTTGCGGTATTCCGCAACATTGAGTAATCTCTTTTCAATTGAAATAGTCATATGAAATAATTAACCTACTGCTAATTAAGATGCTGTCTAAAAATAGTTCTTTTCTACTGCTTTTACAAACTAGGAATAGCCGAAGTTTGAAAACTTCGGCTATCTATCTGACACTTCGCCAATCTATCTTCGAACTATTTTCCAGCTACAGCCTTTATCTTTGAAAGTATCTTTTTTGCAATGAATCAATTCGCTCAATTATTCCTCCAGCTTGATCAAACGACCAAAACCAACGCTAAGGTGGCTGCACTTGCGGATTATTTTGCCATTGCAACGGAGGAAGACAAACTCTGGACGATTGCTATCCTTTCTCACCGGCGTCCGAAAAGGACCGTTAACACGACTCTTTTACGGACTTGGGCAGCAGAATTATCTCAAGTTCCACCGTGGTTATTTGAAGAGACCTATCACATCGTTGGGGACTTAGCCGAAACGATTGCCAATATTCTACCACCACCTAGACAAACCAGTGACTATACGCTTACCTATTGGATTGAATACGTTCAAGCATTGGGGCAATTAGAAGAAGCAGAGCGCAAAATAAAAGTCTGGGAAGCCTGGGATCAGCTACACGGTGCAGAGCGGTTTGTTTTCAATAAACTCATAACTGGAGGATTCCGGATTGGTGTCTCCCAGAAATTAATGGTTCGCGCATTGTCTAAGTATACCGAAATTGAAGAAAATATACTCGCTCACCGATTAATGGGAAATTGGACACCTCAGATAACTACTTTCCAAAAACTAGTCCTAGAGGCGGATCCCAATGAAGATATTTCAAAGCCTTATCCTTTTTACTTGGCCTACGCCTTAGCTGATGAACCAGAAGAACTTGGAGCCATAGAAGATTGGCAGGTAGAACGGAAGTGGGATGGTATTCGTGGCCAGATTATCGTACGCGAAAACGCCGTTTTTGTTTGGTCGCGCGGTGAGGAACTGGTTACTGAAAAATTCCCGGAGTTTCATGAATTAGCCAATCAACTTCCCAATGGCACTGTTTTAGATGGTGAAATTATGCCATTCAAAGAAGATCAACCATTGCCCTTTAATATTTTACAAACTCGGATTGGCCGAAAGAATGTCACCAAAAGTATTCTAAATAAAGCCCCCGTTGTACTCATTGCTTATGATCTTTTAGAATGCGAGGGCGAAGATATTCGTAGCCGCCCAATAGCGGAGCGACGGGCGCTTCTCGAAGGCTTATTGGAGGAATACTCAACCAATGGCATTATTTTATTATCTGAAGTTGTGGAAGCATCTGATTGGGAGGGCTTAAAAGAAGAAAGGGCACAATCCCGTGCACACTTTAGTGAGGGCTTAATGCTCAAGAAAAAAGATTCCGTCTATCAAGCTGGTCGCAAACGCGGTGATTGGTGGAAGTGGAAAGTTGATCCGCTGACCATTGATGCGGTGATGATCTATGCGCAGAGAGGGCACGGACGCAGAGCCAATTTATTTTCAGATTTCACTTTCGCCGTTTGGAACGGAGAAAAGCTAGTACCATTTACCAAAGCTTACTCTGGATTGAAGGATGAGGAATTCAAAGAAATCACGGCTTGGGTAAAAAAGAATACCGTCGAGCGCTTCGGTCCAGTACGGAGTGTGACTCCAACCCACGTTTTTGAGATTGCATTCGAAGGCATACAGAAATCTTCGAGACACAAGTCGGGAGTAGCCCTGCGTTTTCCAAGGATTAGCCGTTGGCGAAAGGACAAACCTTTAGCGGAGGCCAATACTTTGGAAGACTTACAGCAGTTGTTAGAAGTTTATGGTTGAGGTAGCTTTTGGGTTGTTTTTGAACCACCCAAGACTGCCAAGATCACCTAAGACTTTTTTAACCATATAAGTAATTATAAGGCTTCTAATAGACTAATTCTGGAAGTTCAATAATTTTGAACCCCTGTCCATCTTGGGCATAATTCTGTTTCACCCTAATTGAAACTCAAACCATATTTCATAAGCAAATGGTTACAGAATAGTATCTTTTATTTATAAATTTCATTCAATAAGGCTGCCGCCCGATAGCCGGCCGCACCTAAGCGTTCTTCGACAATAGGAATAAAGTCATGTTGATAATTCCAGCCGAGATCTGGCAGTCCGGATTCCCGATCAGTATTGTCAAATAAGGTATTGTAAATTTGCTCCCGATAGGTGACGGATTCTTTAATCCATTCGTTCATTGGAGCGTTTTCCCAGCCCGACTTTTTCCCTTGCACATGCTTTTCAACAAAAGCAGAAAATTCTGTGTAGCTTAAACGTTCGTGTTCGATAATCTGACTATCCCAAACACTATGCAGGTTGTATCTATCTCCAAAAAAGAGAACACTAATTTTATTTGCTCCAGAATCTCTATTTTTTCCAACGTGCAAAGGTTGGTGGATGTCTCCGATGAAGTGAATCAAAAAGGCCAGCGCCGTAGCTTCAATCGAACCAGCCAGGGGTTCTACCCTATTTTTGTCCATTAAAGCCTGGAAGGTATCAATGGCATCTTTTTCATTGCGAAGAATGCCTAGCATAATATCAATACCTTCTGCTACATCATCTACCCGATCGTTTTTAAGATTTTTGGCTAGCAAGCCTTCTACCGTTTCGTCAGGCTGGATGGTCATGTAATGCCAAGAGCTCATAAAGCCCCAATTCCTTTCCGACTTGATGTAATCCGGCCAATTGGAAACTTGCTCTAGGTAATTGTCGCCTAAGGCCTCATCAACGGCCATCTTAGCTTTGTCCGTTAAGTTATCGTAACAAATTTTGGCGACGATGCGGTGGCCGTTGGCGCCCCAATCGGCAAAGATGAGGTTGGGCACTGCTAGTAGAAGCAATAATAAAGTAGAAATTTTCATTTGTATTGATTATTTGTGGTTTTTTCTTTTGATTGAACTAAACTCCTTGTACAAAGATCAACATTATAAGCACTTTTTAAAAAAATTGGCTACTTATACTATAGTGCCCCCCAATGAAGCGGATGGTAAATTTTATTCTGGCCGAGAACGCATCCGCATTCCTTTGGCAACGATTGATAAAGACTTAAGAACTCAATTGGGGAATTATCAATTTTGGCAAAACCATTATTTAGAGGATCCCTCTTTTTGGATAGCTGATGAAGAAGTTTTAGCCTCTATCTCTCACGAAAATATGGTTATGACTAAGATGGATTTTTTTGCTGAAATTTTAGAAGGTTTAAAACTAAAGCTTTATGAGTTAGAAGCATAATTTAAGCCTCTTCTCTCCCTTTCCGCCAATTTAAAAACAAAACTAACATACAGATTCCTAGTCCTAGAAACTCTCGTGTATATTCTATATGTGGTTCTTCCGTCTTCATTGACCCTGTAATGGTGGGCATCCCCATTTGTACCCAATTGATAAAATCAGGTAAGAGGCTTAAAAACCAAACCGCGCAAATCAAAAATCCTCCAATAGACACCCATTTTTCTCTTTTTTCAAAGGCTGCAAAAATTAATACGCCAGCTATGAATCCGTAAAGAAGCATCCAAAGCCAAGGATCAGGGTCATTGTACTGGACAATGGCAAATAATAAGAATAAAGCGCCTAAAACAAGATTTGTGATTTTCATGATTGAAGAATTTAGTAAGAAACCCTGTAAGAGAGAATCGGAATAATGCCCAATTGATTGCGCTGAACAATTTGCCCTTGTAAAGTATCAAAATAACGAAAAGCAGCATTCTCTTGATTAGAGGCATTTTGAATATCCAAAGCCCACATCGAGCTTCGATTTGGTTTATTTTTCCGTAGATAAATCCGTAGATCTGTCCTAAAATAGGCTGCCTGTTGTAAACTAAAGGCCTGGCCTTGCACAAAAACGGTATTCTGTGCCAACTCAGAAGCCATCTCATCGATGGGTGTTTCGCGGAAGCCACCGAGTGCTACTAGACGTAAATTGAGGCCCCAAGTACGCAAACGACCATTGTCTTTTTCTTTGGACCATTCCTTACCCCCGGTAAAGTTGAAGGTATAATTACCTGCAAAACGAGAATCACGCTCAATACCATCACTGCCCGTATATTTCGACTGGTAAATACTTACGTTCGAAAGGTAAAAGAACTCGCCATTGAAATATTTCTCCACACCTAATTCTATACCGTAATTCCGTCCTGTTCCTTCATTATTAAGCGGCTCCCGAACGAAACCTTCTAATAAATTGAGGGCTGAAAAATCAGTAGCACCATCTCTGCGTACGGCAATGTCAAAAAGGTCTTGGTAGTAAACTTCTGCTTTTAATTTGGTGCTTATATTCAGCCGTTTTTCATAAGATAATACATAATGATTCGACTTAGCCAAGTCTAAATTTTCGTTATTGGTATTCCGAACGATGGCATAATAAAGCTG
>CAXIDD010000008.1:0-19841 GCA_964021975.1 uncultured Saprospirales bacterium
CATTATTTGATTCATCTGTTTTGGTAGGTACGACCAAATAAATATCACCAACTTCGACATCATCAAGTGTATAAAGACCTTGATCGTCTGTGGTAGCCACAAACTGCCCTCCTTTTTGTCCAATCAATTGAACTTGGACATTAGGAAGTGGCTCTCCTTCATCATTTGAAACCAGGCCAAAAACCATGGCGGGCTCATTTAAAGAAACATGCTCCTTGCCATCTATTGAAAAAGCGCCCGTATTATCCGGATCTAGCCAATCTTTTAGCCGGGTTTCGGGGGTGTCTCCATTATCCCAGGAAATGGCTAATCGGCCATACCAAGCTTGAGAAGTTTCACAGTCCGAATTACCTCCATGCAGCTGCCCAACAATCCGATTATCTTGATCTAATAAGGCCCCGCCGCTAGATCCTACCTCGAAGGTTCCTTGCGTCAGACTTACATCAAAATGAAATAAGGGCGGAGTTACTACCTCATTATTCCACTGGATGGATCTGTTGAAAACACTAATAGATTGATCAGTAGAAGAGATTTTTTTGACATCTCCACGTGCGTGGTGAATCATTGTCCCTGCAGTAGGTAGACTAGTAGAACGATTCCATCCCAGAAAATAGGCGTCAAAACTAGCAGGAATAAGCTCGTTTAATTCTAGTAATAGAAAATCACTTTGCTGTCTACCGGCCCTTTGCACACAGCCTAATAGAGACTGAAAACTGGGTTCGGTAGCCGGGTCATCACAAGATGCGCCTTCAAAATTGAAATCAAAGCGCCAGAAATCAAATAGCGGCGTAAATCCATCTTGGCAATGAAATGCACTTAAAATATAGGGTGTTTGATCTTCTCGTACATTATTAATTAAGCTGCCTGTACAGTAGCCCGTTCCTTCTTCAACCACCAATAGGATGCGACAGACTGCTTTTTTCTCAGTTTGGAATGCTTGGCCTTCTGGACAGTTGATGTTGTCATTACAGGCATCCGCTGCGCCAAACCCCAACTCCATCGCGGAAGCGGACCTTAAAGCTGCTGAAAAATTATCTTTTTGGTAAGCATAATCTACTCTAAAAATATGAAGCCGACCTTGGTTGCGAGCTTGCTGGGGTTCGAAGTATTCCAATACCGCAGTATTCCCACGGGTAAACCCAATCCAAAACTTATCATTACTGACATTATCTTTTGCAGTATAAGCTCCTAATAGCGTCTTACGATCAGGCGTATAGAGATGTAAACGGCTACCTTCTGGCAAATAAAATTGATCAAAAAAAACGGCGAGGCCTAGTGCTTGATCGGATTTTAGAGTTAATCGCCAGATTCGATCTCCATTATCCAGCTCCGACCAGTCTCCATTTTCCCAGGCCAAATCTACTTTCACAGGATAGGCAAAACGATTATTGGGGGAATTGCGGTCTTCTGCTTGGATCACTTCTAAATTTGGCTGTCTTAGGGTAATAGCCTTGGTTTCTTTAAGAAGAATTGCATTCTCTGGAGAAAAACTCTTGGGCAAGACTTTTTTAGGTGCTTGTGCTTGGCCTGGTAATTGCCAAATCAAAAGCACGAATAGTAAATAAGTTATTTTCAGCCGCATAATTCGATATTCCAATAAGTAAAGGTCAAATAGAGTATCTCAAAACTACAAAAATCTGGTCGAATGACCAGATTTTTGCGGGGCTTAGACCAATAGCTTACATAGTAATACCCTAAAAAGATTGGGATTATGGATATTTTCCAAACCAAGCCAACACATAAGCCACTTTATTCATCAAGTTACTAGGCTTGGCGGTAATCCCGTGTCCGGCATCCTGGATGCGCACCATAGCAGTCTCTACTTTCCTTAATTTTAAGGCAGCATAATATTGCTCCGTCTCAGACATTGGCGTGCGGTAATCTTTTTCTCCAGTTAAGAGCATGGTGGGCGTCTCCACGTTACCCACCAAAGAAATGGGAGATCTTTTCATGTAATGCTCGGTATTTTCCCAAGGGTATCCAGGAAACCAGTATTTACTGAAAAAAGCAGGATTATCGGCGTGCAAAACAAAGCTGTACCAATTGATTACAGGTTTTGCAACTACGGCTGCTTTAAATCGATTGGTTTTTCCAACGATCCAAGCAGACAAAACGCCACCACCGGAACCACCCGTAACATAAAGCCGGTTTTCATCTACATACCCTTGTTTGATCACTTCATCTACACCCGTTATTAAATCATCATAATCCTGGTTGGGATAGTTGTGATGAATCAAGTTACCAAAATCTTTGCCGTAGCTGCTACTTCCTCTTGGATTGGTATACAATACAACATAGCCTGCCGCTGCATAAAGTTGGACTTCCATTGAGAATCGGTCTCCATAGTTAGCAAAAGGACCACCATGAATCTCCAGGATCATCGGGTACTTTTTATTCGGGTCAAAATTAGGCGGTTTACAGACCCATCCTTGAATGCGCTGACCATCGTAGGAGGATTCGTACCAGACTTCTTCGACTGCTCCTAAAGTTTTATAGGAAAATAAGCCTTCATTGACTTCCGTCAGGCGTTTGACTTCCATTCCTTTTTGACCAATTGCTAAATCTGCAGGATGATCTGGTGTACTGTGCGTAAATGCAAATGCTCCATTTTTAGCTACTGTAAAAGTACCTCCGCCATAGGGCCGACCAATAGACATCCCTCCAACATCACTGGCCAAATCGGTGACTTTCCCATCTAGCGTAATGTGGGCTACACGAGTATTTCCTTCCGTATCATATTGAAAGTAAAGCCCACGTCCATCTGCTGCCCATTGTATATTAGACACTTGACGATCAAAGCCTTTACTCACTAAAGTGGGATTGGAGCCATTGGCATCCATCACATACAATTGGGCGATTTGATACCCTAAGTATTCGTCATCATACCCTAAGTAAGCTACTTTTTTCCCGTTTGGTGAAACCCGCGGAGAGCCGTCGGGGCCCAATCGATCTGTCAAAGTCTTGATGCTCCCATCCTTTACTTTTACTTCGTGAATTTCAGTGTTAGAAGGTGCATATTCCCAATCAGGTCGATGATTAGCGCTTACAAAAATGGATTTCCCATCAGCTGCCCAGGAAAAGTCACTGCTTACATTAAAATTGCCTGAGGTTAATTGACGGGGCTGCCCTCCATTCGCATCAATTACAAAAAGATGGGTATGCTCATCTGCTAAAAAACCAGCACCATCTGCTCGATACTTTAATTTATCAATAAGGACTGGTTTTTTGGTCCATTGTGCGCCTTCTGGCTTAGTGGGTAGTTGGACCCAGGACTCTTTTTTATAAGGAACACGCCCTGTAAATGCAATCTGCTTGCCATCTGGTGACCACTTGGGGCTGGACAGGCCCGATCTAAAATTATATACTTTCGTTTCAGTTTCTTCTGCTATCCAATGGACGTACAATTGGGTCCGACCACTCCGACTAGAAATATAGAGGACCTTTTTTCCATCAGGTGACCAACGTGGAGAATAGGCCCTTTGATCATTGCTTATGAATGGTAAATTTTGCTTTCCATCTTTATCTATCTTCCAAATTTCTGTCCGATTGGCATCGTTCATTACATCTTTAGAATTCAAAACGTAAATAATCTGGCTTCCATCGGGTGAAATTTGTGGATCCGAGATATATTTGAGGTCGAAAATATCCATAGGTTCCAGAGAACCCTGCTGGGCATAGGTCCAGCTAAATGTTACTAAGCACAACAATAAAAGTTTATAAGCTTTCATACTTTTTGGCTTTAAGATAAAAAACTAGATATAAAAAATAGCAAGATTAAAAACCAATCCATGAAACTATACCAAATAGCAGTGGTGATTGCCTTAAGTATTATTGCCTTTACTTGTCAAAAAATGACCATGAAAAAAGACCTACCCTATGATCTTTATCCTGTATACGAAGGGTCAGATTTGGGGCTTCAATATACACAGGAAGCCTCTACCTTTAAAGTTTGGGCTCCTTCTGCTAGTGAACTTAAACTAAAGTTATATGCCCAAGGTCAAGGAGGTAGTCCTCTTGAAACGATAAATATGGTCTCAGGAACAAACGGCCTTTGGCAAAAAACAATAGCCAAAGATTTAGAAGGAAAGTATTATGCTTTCCAAGCTAAAATTAACGGCGACTGGAAGGCCGAAGTGGTTGATCCGTATGCCCGTGCCGTTGGTGTAAATGGAGATCGGGGACAAGTCGTAAACCTGGCTAAAACGAATCCTTCAGGCTGGGATATTGACGCTAAACCTAATTTAGTCAATCCGACAGATGCTATTATTTATGAGTTGCATGTACGCGATATTAGTATGCATCCCAGTGCTGGTATTCAGGCTAAGGGTAAATTTTCAGGCTTGGTAGAACCAGACACAAAATCACCCCAGGGATTAACGACAGGCTTGGCGCATATGCAAGAATTGGGCATTACCCATGTACACTTACTTCCCAGTTTTGATTATAAGTCAATAGATGAAAATAAGCTTGAGGACAATCGATACAATTGGGGTTATGACCCTAAAAACTATAATGTGCCAGAAGGTAGTTTTTCCAGTAACCCACTGGATGGTGCGGTACGCATTAAGGAGTTCAAACAAATGGTCCAGGCATTTCATGAAAAGGGGATTGGGGTTATTCTGGATGTAGTTTACAACCATACTGGCCCGACTGAAGATTCCAACTTCAATCAACTGGTACCTGGCTATTATTACCGACAAAACCAGGAAGGCGGATTTTCTGATGCCTCTGCCTGTGGTAATGAAACCGCCTCTGATCGTGCTATGATGCGTAAATTCATGGTTGAATCTATTGGGTACTGGATGAAAGAATACCACCTGGATGGTTTTCGTTTTGACTTAATGGGTATTCATGATATTGAAACGATGAATGCCATTAGTGCGGCTGCCAAGGCCATTGATCCGAATGTACTGATTTACGGAGAAGGCTGGACCGCAGGAGATAGTCCATTGCCAGTGGAAAAAAGAGCACTCAAAGCACATACCTATCAAATGAATGATGTAGCCGCTTTTAGTGATGATATGCGGGATGGCTTAAAAGGTCACGTTTTCACACATGATGCTCCAGGGTTTGTCAGTGGCGCAGAGGGATTAAAGGCAAGTGTTCAATTTGGAATCGTCGGATCGATATGGCATCCACAAATCGACTATCCAGCTGTAAATTATTCTGACAGTGCCTGGGCTAGACATCCTGGTCAAACAGTTACCTATGTTTCTTGTCATGACAACCATACCTTGTGGGACAAACTAGCCATCTCTCGAGAAGATGCCCCCGAGGAAGTACGGACGAGTATGCACAAATTGGCATTAGCCAGTGTACTGACTTCACAAGGTATTAGTTTCCTTCACGCAGGGGCGGAAATGAAAAGGACGAAACAAGGCGTAGAAAACTCTTTTGAATCCCCAGATGCCATTAATAGCATTGACTGGAATTGGAAATCGGAGCACATAGACGTCTACAATTATGTACAGGGCTTAATCCGATTGCGTAAAACGCATCCTGCTTTCAGGATGATGGATGGCGCCAAAGTCCGAGCGCATCTTACCTTCATGGATACCGATTCAGATCAAGTGATTGCCTATAAATTAGAGGATCATGCAAATGGAGACCCCTGGGCCACCATTATTGTAGTATTGAATGGTAGTGATAAAATCCAAAATATTGAGGTACCCCCTACTCAATACACACAAGTAGTCAATGGCTCAAATGTCAACTTAAAAGGTATCCAGACTTTTTCCAGAGGGAATTTTTATGTAGCTCCTTATTCGGCAGCTGTTTACCATACCAACACGGTAACTCGTATTAGATAACAGACAGATAAAAACAACTAAATATGAATCGTTTATCCTTATTTCTTTTGCTTACCTTAATACTCTCAATCTTCTCTTGCGTTAATGACCAAAGCGCCAAGGAAGCTGATTTAAAACCTAATGAGCGGTCTTTTCCTAAAAGTGAAAGGGCCATTTTAAAAATGGTTTCCAATATTGAAGAGCATCAGGACACCATGAGCCAAAATGGACCAATGACTATTTTACGAGATGGTAAAAACATAGAGGTTACCGCTTTTCTTGCTGGTAATGCCCCAATGCTTGTTGAAGCCCAATACCCTGAAAAGCAAGAATTCTATTTTTTAAAAGATCTGCAATTGATGATGCTTAAGGAACTTATTTTTCAAGCACCAGATAGCAGTCTAATAATTGAAAATCAGTTCTTTTATAGCCAATCAAAGTTGGTGGGTATGCGTACGCGTAGTGCAGAAGCTTTAGAAGCTTTAAAATTCAGTTCTTTTTCTCCTATTAAAACAGAGGGAACGGATTATCGCTTTGTAGCTGAAAAGGCCAATCAATCTGCCGCCAATTTTATTTATGGGCAATAGAAAATAGATTATCCCGAATTTTGCGCTTGCAGAATTCGGGATAATCCTATTTCTAATCTTTTTGATATTGCTTAAAAAAGTCCCAGAAAATATCAGCTACCACTACATTATTGTGGTCTTCGATTCCTCTTGGATAGGTATGTTTTTGTCCTTTAAGAACAGAAAAGCGGAGCTCTTGTGAACCATTATCCTTCGTTTCTTTGAAATAAAAAGACGTGTGCTTCTTCCTTTCTTTAGCTTCAAAATTGGCTTCTAGTTGTAAGACATTCAGCAACTGAGACACAATATCCGACAACAATTCATTTTCTTCAAAACCTTCGACTGTAGTAGGAAAAGGTTGGTTGTTGTTGTGACGGATCAACTTTGGATCCCGCTCCCCTATCATCATCCAACAAGGTAGAGGGTTCGTAGTAGGAATAGCCTCTGGAAGCATACTTCCCGTTCCTCCCACGGCTGCAAAAATATCGGTTAGTTCCGGGATAACTCGGCTTAGGGTAAAGCCCATACCATTTGAAAAGCCGGTACAATAAAAACGTTTGGTATCTACCGTAAAACTACTTTTCAAGTGATCGGCAATTAAACGCATAAAAGCAACATCATCGTGTGGGTTTTGACCAGCACATAAAGCGGCGGCTTTGCTAGAATTGAGCCAATAACGACCACGGTCTTGTTTTCCAGTTTCCCGATCTATATAGCAAATTATTTGAGCAGTAGGGAAAACAGTGATCACCCCTTCTCTATCTCCTAATTCTTTCCAGCCTGAAATATTGTAGTATTTCTTTCCTGAACCGCCACCTCCATGCAACATAAAAACAACGGGATACTGGGTACTTGATCCTTCCGTATAGGATTTGGGGACATGGACCAAGAAGGTTCTATTAACCCCTTCTACTTGCACACCAAAATTATAGGTATTGTCTTGCTTTTTTAAGAGTTGTACTTCTTGAGCTATGGCTGGCATACTCCAAAACAAGAGCAGTCCAAAAATCAGAATGGCTGGCTTTTTCATAATCGTATTTTAAGGTCAATGATTAATAATAAGAGCATATTTCATTGAAGTTGTTAGCGAACTTCATTACCAAGACTCATGAGTGTAGGATTTTTCCCGAAATAATTAGACTTTATTGTAAAAAATTGGTTTAGTTAAGCTAAACACTAAGAATGGAAGCCTATCTTTTTAAAATTCATCTGTTATTCAGCTTATACATGCTGGGGTTAATTTGGTTTGTCCAAATTGTACATTATCCATTATTTGCAAAAATAAAAGCAGACAATTTTGTGGATTATGAGCAGCAGCATACGCACAAAACATCCTTCATCACTGCTCCGCCTATGCTAGTTGAGCTGGCTACTGCCATTCTGCTACTCTACCTAAACTTTGGAGATCTGCTGCATTGGATCAATACCATTGGCGTGATTGGACTTTGGGTTTCTACGTTTTTTATTCAAGTACCATTGCACCAACAGCTTAGTCAAAACCATGATACAAATACGATCCAAAAATTGGTCCGGAGTAATTGGATCCGGACCATTATTTGGACGCTGCGCGGTTTGTTATTGGTATTTTTATTCTGATTACCGATCCATCTGTATCAATTGCAAACCTACTTTTTCAAGGTTTTGATTCAATTTGGGGACCATAGCATCTTTAATCTTGTTGAAAGTAGTTTGATGTACTGAAAATTCTTTGACTAAGTCTTCGTAGCGTTTTTTAGCTCCTTCGGTAGGTCTATCATCTTGCCCATTCACTATCGAGTATAAGTAGGCCATTTGGTCATCTAACATAGAAGGATAATTGATGGGGTCTTGCCCGCTTTCATTTTTAGTTTGAATCAATTTGTCCTCTAGTGTCTTCAGTTCGGCTAATACTTGTTTTGCTTCTTTTTTAAAGCCATCATCGGTTAATTCCTGTTTTTTCAGTCTAGCTTCCACACTTTTGATTTGACTCCGGAGATTCCGCAGATCACCAATAACTTCGTGACAGGTATTCAACAAATCTTTCACTTTAAGACTCAGGTCATGCTGTGCATGCAGATCTTCCTTACTTTGTGTCCAGCGTGGATCCGTTGCTACTTCAAAAGATTGCTGATAGCGTTGGTCTCCCTGCTCTAGGATAAGGGTATGTGTACCGATAGTCGCCTTAACGCCACTCAGATTGGCCAGTGAAAAGCGAGCACCACGTTGTACTACAGGAGCTTCATAACGTAAGTTCCACTCCATCCGATTGAGTCCTTTTTTCAAAGATAAAAGCCGCTCTTTTTTACTGACATCTGGTTTGCTAGAATAGATCACTCTGGATTTTCCAAAAGGATCGACAATGGTCAACTTCATTTCTTCATCCGGATTGTTACAATAAAAATGAATGATTGCGCCATTAGCGACTCGGTCTGGAGCATCTGCTCCAGAATAGTTACTGAATTGTACCCGATAAGCCGTATTCGGCGGAAATAAATGAGCAGCTTGGTTCAACAGTTGGCTATTAATTTCCCGTAAAGGGCTCAAATCATCCATGATCCAGAAAGCGCGCACTTGGGTAGCCAAAACCAAATCATTGTCCTTCACTTGCATATCCGTTATTGGGACAATCGGCAAATCCTGTTGGAAAGACTGCCAGTTTTTACCATCATTAAAGGAGATGTACATCCCAAACTCCGTCCCGGCATAAAGTAGGCCTTTGCGAATGGGATCTTCTCGAACTACCCGTACGAAATGATTCTCTGGAATACCATTTTTACCATCAGTCAGTAGTTCCCAGTTTTTGCCATAATTATTGGTTCTAAAGATGTAAGGATGGAAGTCATTTTCTCGGTACTTATAAACCGCAATAAAAGCTCTACCTGGAGCGTGCGTAGAAATCTCAATTGAATTGACAGTCCCTTCAAGTGGCATGTTTTTGGGCGTAATATCCTGCCAACTTTCTCCATTATTTCTGGAAATATGCACCCGGCCATCATCTGATCCAGCCCATAATTCTCCTGCTTGTTTTGGAGACTCCTCGAAAGCAAAAATGGTAGTGTATAATTCTACGCCGGTATGGTCATGTTGGACCGGTTTACCCGGAATATCTTGATAAGCATCTTTATTGGTTGTTAAATCCGGACTGATTACTTTCCAGGTTCGACCACCATCTTCTGTGCGGTGTACGTACTGAGAACAATGGTAAACCACGTCTGGGTTGTGTGGAGAAATACGAATGGGTGCATTCCACTGGAAACGATAAACAATATCCCGTGGGGCCGTACCATCGTGCATCTGTGGGTAGGCAACAACATCTTTGCGATGCCCTTTTTCGCGATCATAACGAGTAATCTGACCGATGTAATTACCCGCATAAATTAGATTAGGATTCCGAGGATCAACCGCGATGTGTCCACTTTCGCCACCTCCTACTGTAATCCATTCTGCTTGAGCACCGATACGTCCTTGAAACCTACTGGGCACAGAAATAGTAGAGTTATCTTGTTGCGCAGCATAGAGCCGGTAAGGGAACTGATTGTCAATCGCTAAGCGGTAAAACTCGGAGGTAGGCTGATTGTACTGCTTGGTCCAGGTTTGTCCCCCATTAACGGTGACCGTAGCCCCTCCATCATCTCCTTCAATCATGATCTTGGGTTGCTTGGGGTTAATCCAAAGTGCATGCGTATCACCATGCGGTGTGCGAATAGAGCGGAAGGATTTCCCGCCATCAATAGATTTATGCATGCTGGTATTAAGTAAGTAGACGGTATTTTCATCTTGAGGGTCTGCGAAAATCCGAGAATAATACCAAGCGCGTTGTCTTAATTTATGCTCCCGGTTGATCCGAGAAAACGTTTTTCCACCGTTATCTGATCGATATAAACCACCTTTAGTTTCATCTTGGGCTTCAATAAATACCCAGATTCTTTTGGATTCAACTGGAGAGATCGTGATGCCCACTCGGCCAACTACACCTTCCGGAAGGCCATTAGCCAATTTGGCCCAGCTCTTACCACCGTCAATGGACTTGTAGACACCTCCCTCTTCACTACCGTCAATAAAGGTCCAGGGCTTGCGTTCTGCGGTCCATAGTCCTGCGTATAAGATTCTAGGGTTATTCGGATCCATGGCTAGGTCTACTGCGCCAGTACGATCACTGACGGACAGTACCTGTTCCCAATTTGCCCCACCATCCGTGGTTTTGTAAATGCCTCGTTCTTTGGAAGGTCCAAAGGCATTCCCAAGAACAGCTACCAAGACATGGTCGTGATTTTCAGGGTGGATTTGGATTTGTGCAATTTGACCAGCCTTTGGTAAGCCAATAAAAGACCAGCTTTCACCAGCATTCACACTTTTATACATTCCAACGCCCGCGGATACATTACCACGTAGATCAGAAGCTCCAGTACCAACATAAACGACATTTTGGTCAGAAGGGGCTACTGCGATGGCTCCAATTGAACCCGTTTTAATGAATCCATCTGAAATGTTGCGCCAATTCAGACCACCGTCCGTTGTTTTCCAGACACCGCCGCCGGTTGCGCCCATATAATAGGTGAAAATCTGATCTGGCACTCCGCAAACTGCAGTTACTCGGCCACCTCGATTGGGACCGACTGAACGATACTCTAAGGCTTGCATAGCAGATACCGGAATAGTATCTTGAGCCAATGATAATAAAGGGAGTGAGCAAAATAAAGCAATAAAAATCCGAATTTTGAAAATCATAGATCTAATTATTTTAGGAATTCCCAAAATAACAAAATCGGCAAGACTTTGCCCCTTTAAAAGCCCTATTTTATTGGGTGAACAAGTTGTCTTTTTCTTAGTTGTAAATACAAATCTTGACAAACCTTAATCTAGATCATTATGTCTGACGTAAAATATACCCTACAGAGTAAGCCTTTTATTGTGCCGACTACCGACGGTAAGCATATAGCCGAGCATTTTGGTATGGCCAGCAATGGCGATTCACAATTGAGTGTTGCACATATGATTGCTCCGCCTAATTGGAGCGAGCCTTTTCAAACACCCGAATTTGCCGAGTATACCTATATCATCCGAGGTAAAAAACAATTTATTATTGATGGGGAGACCATTGTATTAGAGGCGGGACAATCGATCAAGATTGAACCGAATGTAAGGGTGCAATATTCAAATCCCTTTTCGAGAGCATGTGAATACATCGCTATTTGTTTGCCCGCTTTTTCAATGGACAAGGTGAATAGAGAATAGAAGCTTTTTCAATATAATCAGGTAAATAATAAATCATCAATCAAGCTGTAAACTGTTATTTATCAGATAAATACCCAACAAACTTATCTTAATCTGCTCGTAAAATCCAAATTTATTTGTCCTATTCACTAGGGCATTAAGCCCTTATTATTGTCTCAAAGCGAATAAGCGATGAAGGACAAAAGACAAAATAAAGACAAGACTTGGATACCAAAAATTGCTATAAAATCCAATTTTTCATTGAATAGGCCCAAATCATTTTGGATCATTTATAGTGTTTCTGTTCTTGTTTTAGTTATTCTCTCCCAATGGTTTTACCATCCTACCATCGCTCTAAAAGGACAAACAAAATTTGTCAAAAAAGAACAACTAATACGAAGCAAAGTATCTGGTAGAATAGCAGAATACTTTGTTAGCAACCATCAATATCTAAAGAAAAAACAACTGATTCTGAAGATAGATTGTCAAAAGATCGACCGGAAAATTCAAGCACAGGATTCGCAAATTTCACAATACGAAAAACAAATCGACCAACTACTAAGATATGGTAGCTCCAAAATAAAAGGATCTGGTTCAATAAAAAAAGTAGCATTCAATACCCAGCTGCAATTTCTGGAAGCAAAGATTCAAGAATTGACCCAAAGCAACCAACAGTTACAGATAGAAAAACAGCAATACTATTGCACCGCTCCGATTGCGGGCACCTTGAATTGGCTAAATTCAATAACTAAAGCAGATCTAATCCAATCTGGGGAGGTAATTGCCAATATAAGTACTCAAGATAGCCTGGTTAGTATTTACAAAATAAGTAGAAAACAATTGAATCAGCTTCGGTTAGATAAGAAGGTCAGCATCCGAAATTTGAATGGGAAGCAGGAAAATCCAATTCATTATGGATTGATAAGAGCGATTGAGCCTCTGAAGGAAGAATCTAACTATTTGATTACTTGCAATTATCTAGGGCCTAATCATCCAGTTGAATATCAGGAGGAAGTTATCGGATATTTCCCCAAAAAATCGAGATTTCCTTTCCTATTTAACAGAAGCTATTAATAAGAAGCTATTTAAATTTAGCTTCTAAAACATTTTTTCAATAATCAAAAACTAAAACGATGAACAAACACACTCTAATTGTCGAGATTGACTCCGAAGAATTTTTCAAATTTACGGATATCTGTAATCCATTTTTCATAGTGAATCAAGGAGAAATTCCTTTATCTCTCTTATAGTTTCTTACGAACGCTTAAAACAAGAATGATTGGAGCGTAATGGTACTCCAACCATTCTTATTTTTTAGAAGCTATTTCGTGGAGCGTACGTAAGTAAAACCTCCGCCTTTACTCGATGACCATTCGGCAAAACGTACCGACAGGTAAATATCATCATCAATTAGATGTAAAACCAGATCTTTTCCAACCACACTTTTAGGAGAACCAACGGCTGAGCGAAATGGTCTAAACGTAAGCGTCGCAATGTCTTCAATTGCACCAACTGCCCATTCTGTACCGGCAGGGCTAGCACTTTTATTGGCATTACTTTCCGTTTTGGCATTATAAATTTGGCCACCATTATTTCCGCGAGTAATCCAGACATTCTCGGTCAAGCGATCTTGGTTGGTTTCTTCACTAGGATTTGCATTATTAGCTTTACTAAAAGTTAGATCCGCGCCCGTCCATATTTCAGGTTCGGTTGTGGTACCATCATCCTCCTCCTCTTCCATTTCCTCTCCTACGGGTTGCATATTGGGATCTCCTAAACTATCCTCAGTACAAGAGGTAGCGATAACAAATAAAAGCATAAAGGGAAAAAGGCCACTGAGTTTTAAATTCATAATTTGCATTGATATTTTGAATTAGTTTAGGTACTGATCAACCTTATTTCCTAGAAATAGTTCAGAGCAAAAAGGTCTTGATCCTACTTTTGTCGGCTATGTTTCAATGTTATTTTTCTTTTACTTCAGAAAAAGCAAGAGCCAGTTCGAAGTAATGGAACTGGCTCTGATAATTTTTAGTAGCTATCTTAATCTTAATTCCCTACTGGAGGAGGCCCAGGTGGAATCAAACCTTTGTATTCATGATCTCCTTTGCGTTCTTTAAATTCTGCTTTAATGTCTTTTAATAATTGCTTGTCTTCAAATAAATCTACCATAGTCATACCCAAAGCTTTGGTTGCATAAACCATTCCTTTATGGCCAATGGACATCCCTCCGCAAGCGACTACGGCCCAGGAGTGCCAAGGTGTATCCTTAGGAGCTACCGTAGCAGACATTCTTACTACCGGCACTACCCAGCTTACATCACCAACATCAGTAGATCCACCAAACCCGGAAGGAAGCGTTTCCTCTAGAGGCGAAACCTTAGTGTCCATCCCAATTTGTGGCTTTCCCGTTGCTTCTTGTATCTTCTTACCAAAGGCAGTTTCCTCCTCGGTATATTCAATCTCTCCAAGCATTTCTAGGTTTTTCTGCATGGCTGCTCCTCCTGTCCGGTTGACCAGGATTTCATAAATCCCTGAAACTAGAGACACTTTGTGCTCTACATTGGCCATAATTGCGGCGCCTTCGGCCATTCTTTTTACTTGTGCATAAACTGGATCTACCCCAGACTTATTGCTATCTCGAACTCGGACCCAAATTTTGGAATAATCTGGTACTACATTAACCACTTTACCGGCGTCTTGAATGTGGTAGTGAATGCGGACGGTTGGTTTGATGTGCTCTCGATAGGCGTTGATTCCATGAGTATATAACTCTAGGGCATCTGATGAACTTCGACCATTCCAAGGATCTGCTGCTGCGTGTGCCGCCTGTCCGGTAAATTCTACAATGAAGTCTACTAATGCAAGGCCCGTCTGTACACCAACCTTTGTTTCTGCGCCTGGATGCCAATCTAAAACAGCATCAACGCCATCAAATAGTCCTTCTCGAACCATCCATACTTTGCCAAAGTATTTTTCTTCAGCTGGAGTTGCAAAAAACTTAATGGTACCCTTGATTTTGCCTTGCTCCATTAATTCTTTGGCAGCGATCGCAGCACCTAAGCTGGCCGTTCCAAACATATTATGTCCACAACCATGGCCAGGAGCACCTTCTATAATTGGATTTTTAGTGGGTACAGTATTTTGAGATAGGCCTGGCAAAGCATCAAATTCACCGAGAATACCAATCACAGGTGAGCCAGAGCCATAAGTGGCGACAAAAGCGGTCGGCATTCCCGCAACTCCTTTTTCGACGGTAAAACCATTTTGCTCTGCGTAATCTGCTAATGCTTTAGAAGATTTATTTTCTTGGAAAGCAATTTCGGCGGCCGCCCAGATTTCATCGCTGATGCGAATCAATTCTTTTTCGTGTTTTTCAACGGATGCATGGATGGCTTTCTTGCTATTAGACATTTGACTAAAAGCAGTAAAGCTGATCAACATACACCCAAGACCTAGTAAATAAGCAAGTTTTTTCATAAAATTCGTTTTAATAACTCGCCTAAGATAAAGATTTCTTGAAAAAATTAATCTTCTATCCGATAATTATCGGGTAGCATTGCACCGACTTTCTTTTCGGCCAATTGTCCGCCGAAACGGATACTGTAACTCGGCATAGTACCATCTGCTCGGACCACGCATTGGGGATCCATAAACTGGATTAAAGACTGAATAGGGGCTCCTTTAGCGTTCTTGGTGACATTCTTAGGTTTACCATTTGCTTTGGGGTAATACAAAACGTCTAGCACCACATCTTTGAGGTCGGTTATTACTAGAGTTTCTTCATCCGTATATTTAAGGTAGGGCGCTATATCAAAGCGCTCGTATATAGTTTCATTAGTATCAGGATCTTTGCGACGTTGAAATAATTGATAGCCACTTGCGCCGAGTTGTTGACTATACAAAGCTTGTAAAAAGTGTTGTGGGGAGTGATAATAGGCCTTTTCTCGATTCTTTTCGTAGCGTTTTTGTAAGCGGTCGTTTTCAACTTTATAAGGCTCAAAGAAGTAATAACCCAACCAATAAACCGTTTGAGATTGCCCCAGTCTGTAGGCATAATTTAGCTGAAAGGATTCAAGATCTACCCTTATTTTGTAGCCAAGAGCAGGTTGGTCAATCACAAGTGGGCCTTGGGCGCTGACTTTCATATTCACAGGACGTTCTCGGTAGCCCTCCTCATTAATATTCTTACCTCCTACATTAATCTGGATGTTTCCTCTGGTGGCTTTTACCTTTTCATAATCTTTATTAAAAAGCAATACTTGATCATTGGTTAAATTAGCCGCTTTTCCGAATTCATCTCTACCAATAAAGTTTTCAATAAACTGCTGAACGTTGCGTTTACGCAAATCGTTATCGACTACCTTGATACTAGATAGGTTAACCGCTCGAGATTTAAGTTTGACCTGTAGGGGTTCTTGTGGAGCAGTTTCTAAATGAACTACCGCACTTTCATAACTTAAATGGCTAACAACCAGATCAAGTGGGTATTTGATTTTCTTGAGCTGGAAAAAACCTTTTCCATCACTGACGGCCCCGATGGTAGTTCCGTTGATGTAAGCAGTTGCGAATTCTACGGGTTTGCCACTATCTTCTTCAATTAGGTAGCCACTTAAAGTCGTTTGGCCAAAGGCACTGAAAAGCAGAAAATGACAGAGTACATGTAGGGTGATTTTCATATTTGTCGGGTTTGTGATCTTCTTTATTTAAATAAAATTAGATAAAGATTGGTTCAATAGATCCATATGTCCTCTCCTATTCGGAATAAAATGACTAAGTCTAATCTTTGAGTTTTGGAGATAAACAAAACATCCAAAAACTAATTAGCCAACTACAGGCATAAAGTAATAGCCAATATTCCCATGTTTTGTAATTATCTAAGTTTAATCCAATGACCTCTAATAAACCTAACACTGGTAGAAATAGTACGCCCAAATATACTGCTACTAGACAGATCGTTAGGAATCCGCTAATGGTAAATTGTTCAGTGATACTTTTATCTTCTGATGAATGCATTGGAACTTATGATATGTTTAATGTTAAGCTACGTTTATTCTTCAAAACGAAAACCTATCCGGATGCCTAAGTCTTCATAGTTGCCTTTTTGCCAACTATTGTAAATTTCTAGGCTCAATTGGCTTTTAAGGTGGTATATTCCAGCCCCCAATTCTAAGTAAGCGCCATTGGTCGCTGTGTAAAGATAATTAAGACTCAGCAAAGGGTAAATCTTTTTATTTTTCAAGTTAATTGGGTTCAATTGATGTTCGTAATGAGCTTGAAGGTAGAAATCAGTAGTGCTATTTTCATAATAATCCAATAATTGAAAATCCCCCATTTGGAATCTTCTAAAAGCAGTTTTACTGCCATTAAAGTGTCTGAAATCAACAAAGGTTAATGCGTCTTTTGTGAGAAAGTCTCCGGTTTCAAAATACAAATTACCAGTTCCTAATTTACTGGATTTAAATTGTTGGCTAATTTGAAAAGCAATTTTTTGATAGGCCATATCAGACCCCAGCACATTTTTTAAAGCTCCTGAATACACTAATGAGACAGCAGGATAGGGACTATCTGATACGAGTTCCCCTCTGCGCCGAATGTACCGATGTTCCCATTGCCAAGTCAATTTTGCTTCCCATAAAAGGACTTTATGCTTGGTGAATGCCGTATTGAATAATTCCTGATTTATCGGATCATTGGAGGTATATTCACTGGAATCTTCCTCATATCTAGGCAAATTTTGCAATGGATTGCGTTGATTCCAACTCAATGTCCCTGATATTAGAAAATCCTTTACGGGTGAGTGAGAATGACCAATTTCTAAAAAAGTCCGCTCATAAATTTTCAGGTAGTTCAGTCCTTGGAGAAAAGTATAATTGGTGTTATTAAAACCTGTTAAAGTACTTGATCCATTTATCTGCTCAATAGAACGCCCGCCAGAAATTTGGAGTACAGCTTTATAACGGCGAAGATAATAATACTTTGTTTCCAACTTAGCTTGTATCCTTTGATTAGAAAAACCATATCTCAAACTCGGTTTCAGGGTATAAAATCGGCCATCGTAAGCATTCTGAGTAAAGGATAATTGAGGGTTAAATACAAAGCCCTCTACAGTATTAGCTAGGAACAGCTCGAATAAAGAAGGAATGTACAAAAACTGTCTTTTCTTTTTATGCTCAAAAAGTACCCCGGAGAAAAGTAAATTCGTGGGTTTAAGGGATTGAGTTTTGAATCTATTTTCAGCACTTTTCATTCCCTTATTATCTTGTCCCAAAAGGGTGAAACTAAAAAAAATAAAAAGTAAAAATGATAATATTACTTGCTTACTAACTATTAATTTTTTCATCTGATATCTATTTTTCAAACAAAGAAATACCAGTTGTTAATCGAAAGAAAGTGATTTATTTTAAACACCTATATAGTCTTCTGAACTGCATGAATTCCATTCGTCCATTTATATTGCAGTTTGTCAAATAACGGTTGCTTTGAGTAACTCTATTTAGGATATTTGAGGTAAAATATATCTGGTAAATGTTTGATGCGATCAAAACAAAGGAATTCTTGTGGATCTTAGGTTTCTATTTTTTTATGGCCATCAGTTACTACACTGTTTTAGCCATAGACTATGGTAAGCTTATTAATTTGTGGACGGTGATACTTAATCATGGCCTAAAGGCCATCATAACTATAGCCTTTTGGTGGTTTTTCTTCAAAAAAATTGCTGCCTACCCTATCCATAAGAAGCTTTTGCTCCATATTATAGGCTTACCGCTCTTTTCTTTGATTTGGATTTACTGTTATTATCAATTGTCCGATTCTTTAGGTTTGATTAGACTGAGAGGATCTCAAAGGGTTTGGGATTTGTACCTCTCCGCACTTTTTTATATTATCCAATTTGGTATTTTTCATTTATACACTTATTACAAACAACTTCGGAAGCAACAACTCATTGCAGCTCAATTGAGTAAACTTTCCCTGCAAAGCGAGCTCTCCGCCTTAAAAGCACAATTAAATCCACATTTTTTGTACAATGTTTTTAATACCATTAACGCAGCCATCCCCACAACAGCAAAAAATGCGCGTCATATGGTCAATCAACTGTCGGATTTATTTCGTTATCAGTTAAAGGCATCAAGAGAAGAGTTAGTTACGGTCAAAGAAGAATTGGACTTTGTTGAAAATTATCTCCAACTTGAGAAGGAACGCTTTGGAGATCGATTAAAATATCATATAGAAGGAGAAGCTTCTATCATGGAAGCATACATGCCACCTCTTCTCTTGCAACCCATTGTAGAAAACGCTATAAAACATGGTCTGGCCTCCTTAATAGAAGGGGGATCAATAGACATTAGAATTGGTAAACCCGACCACAACCTTAACATTAGAATTAGTGATACGGGAGTAGGATTGAAGGGAGAACAAAAAGATCAAATTCTACAAAAAGGTATCGGCTTATCTAATACCAATGAAAGGTTAAAAAAAATGTATCAGGAAGAACTTGTATTTTCAGATAATTTTCCAACTGGATTAATCGTACAATTTTCTATTCCTATTACCTAAATGATGGTTGAAAACACACCGTTTAAATGAAAAAAGTAATCATTGTAGATGATGAAGCTCCCGCTCGGTCGCTAATAAAAGAATTCTTAGAAGATTATGATGATCTTATTCTTTTAGAGGAGTGTAATAATGGAGTTGATGCTGTAAAAGCCATCAATCAATTTAAACCCGACTTAGTATTTTTAGATATTCAAATGCCCGGTTTAACTGGATTTGAAGTTTTGAAACACTTGGAAGAAATGCCTCAGATTATCTTTTCTACGGCCTATGATCAATACGCTTTCAAAGCTTTTGAAGTACATGCAGTTGATTACCTTTTGAAGCCTTTTAAACAAGAACGTTTTGACGAGGCGATTCGGAAAGTGATTAATAATTCAAGCAATTATTTAGCCCAAATCGAGACCTTAGTTAGCTCCCTAAACGAGCAGGATACCTATTTGACGAACGTGCTAGTTTCTTCAAAAAATAAATTAATGAATATCCCTACTACTAATATCATTTGGATTAAAGCAGAGGGTAATTATGCCAAGTTGATCACTAAAAAAGGAGACTTTTTAAGTAGTTATGGTATCTCCAAATTGGAACAAAAACTAAACCCGCAAAAATTCATCAGAGTCCATCGTTCCACACTTATCAACATTAATGCTATTAAAGAGGCATACAGTTATCCCTCTTCTTACGAGTTAATCCTTGAAAATGGAGAAGTCGTTAAAGTCGGAAGGACCTACTTAGAAAGTAT
>CAXIDD010000009.1:0-19830 GCA_964021975.1 uncultured Saprospirales bacterium
TGTCAATCAAATGCAACTAGAACCCAATACTTATGATTTGGTTTTCTTTCATTCTAGTTTGCACCACTTTTTGGATTTAAAAAAATTAATGGGTGTATTCATTCCCAATGCGCTTAAGGCAGATGGGCTCCTTTTATTAAATGACTATTGGGGTCCTGATCGCTTGCAATGGTCGAAAGCACAAATCCAAACCATTAATCACCTACTACCCAAAATACCTAAAGAAAAAAGAGTTCGCTTCCAATCCAAGCAAGTAAAATCTAGTGTTTCAGGACCTGGTTGGTGGCGAATGCGACTATCGGATCCTTCCGAAGCGGCAGAATCTAGTCAAATTAAAAGGCTACTGGACCAGCATTATAGGCCATTAGAAGAAAAACGAGTTGGTGGTAATCTATTAATGCCCCTTTTGAAGGATATTGCCCATCATTTTGTAGCGGAGACGCCAGAGAATAAAGCCATTCTGGATGCACTTTTTCAAGCAGAAGATCATTTTTTGAAAACGGAAGAGAGTTTGTTGTTTTTTGGTGTTTATAAAGTTAAATAGATCACTAAGCTGCCATTAATTGCTCCTCAAAAACAGGTATCCTTTTTACATCACTTCCAAGACCAATAGAAGGAAATGCTTTTTGTACGTCTACTATTCCTTGTCGATTTAGTGAAATAGGATTGGCAGCAAGTAGCTTAGTTGATAACCAAGTCCCTAGACAACATTCTATAGCTTGTAATTTCACCTCTGGCATGGAGGCTAATAATAAACCTAATCGTGTCAACAATCTAGTTTCGCCATTATGAGCCCCTAATTGACAGGGGATACCATGCTCCTTAGCCAATTTGTAAATGGCAAGGGCTTGTCCAATTCCCCCAACTCTAGACAAGTTGATATTAAAGGCATTGACTGCTTCTCTTTTGATCAATTCTTTGGCATCCTCATAACTAGCTAGCGATTCGTCTGCAACTAATTGAATCTTAGATCTAAAGCATTTCAATAACTTAGACATCCCACCTAAATTTTCTTTGGCCAATGGTTGTTCAAAACTGGTGACTCCTTTTTTTATTAAAGCAGGGATAATTTGTCTGGCCAAACCAAAACTCCAGCTACCATTTAGGTCTACTCGGATTGGACAATTATAGACAGATTGTAGCACTTCAATTCTTTTTAGATTTTCTTCCAAATCCCGATCTAGTTTAATCTTAACCGAAGGTGGTTGAAAAGCAGGTAAAGTCTCTACCAATTGCTTTAAAGACTGGGCACTCATTAAAGGTAACACCAAGCTGTAACGCAAAGGCTGATCATTCTGCAATTGAAAGAAGTCTGGTAAATTGATACCATGCCGGTTGGCCCATAAGTCAATCAATGCCATTTCTATTAAACATCGGGTACTAGCCCCTATTTTACAATGTTCCAATCCTTGAATAAAAGTCCATACAGTATCAAAGGATTCTACCTGAAAAAAAGAAATGCGCCAGGAGATCTTATTTAAGTCCTTCCGGATGGTCAATAAATTTTCTCCACTGGTGTTACATTCAGGGCAAGCTTCTCCATAACCTTGGTAGCCGTCCGTGTCTTCTAATTTTAACAAGACAGAAGGATTCATTGACTTACAGTCACAATTGCTTGACGCAAAAGTGGTAGATCCCGCTGTTTTTAAAGAACTAAGTTGAAAATGGATCATGGTTTTAGGTATTATAATCGGTTGAAATAGGCTTATTTTCGAAGCTTCTTTAACCAAAGGTGTTTTAATAGAGAGAACATATTTTTAAAACTGACCGGTGCGATGGTTAGTAATCCATGCCCAGAATCATGCCTGGGGTTTTTATCAATAAAAAACCGGATAGCGGGATGCTGTAAGTCCGCTTCAGTAACTAAAGCGGTGGGGTCATCCACTACACTAATTTCCTTAC
This sequence comes from uncultured Saprospirales bacterium, assembly GCA_964021975.1. Taxonomy (GTDB): domain Bacteria; phylum Bacteroidota; class Bacteroidia; order Chitinophagales; family Saprospiraceae; genus DATFKA01. The sequence continues at coordinate 1,903 of CAXIDD010000009.1, forward strand.
GCACCGTACCATTTGCTTCATCAAAGCTTTCTGGGTAATAATCATTACCAATTTTCTGTATTAACTGCTCTACTGCTTTTGGCATCTTCATTTTTGGCGATGGATAATAATTTTGAAAAGCATTCGCAAATAATAAATATGGCTTATAAGTCAGCGCATCACACCAAACATAAATAGGTACAAAGGGATGACGCAAATAATGCTTCAGAAATAAACGAGCACAGGTTTGAGAGATTAGTGATTGTCCTCTATAAGCCTTAGTTATCACCGACTGGCCTAAATAAAAACTTAAGTAAGTTCTTTTCCCTACTTTCATAGGCCGCATTCTAATGGCTGTAAAGCCAATCATGGTTTTACCACTCCAATAAATGGCGTAGCAATCGTTTTGCTGGAAACGGTCGAAAAAAGACCTACGCTCCGTGTTGTAATACTTCCGGTAGAGCTCCCACATTTCAAATCGAAAAGCGACAGCATCAGAGTTAGATAAAACAAAAGAATGAATCTTTGTTTCTCTTTTATCCACTTGCACATTGATCGTAGTTTCCAATAAATTATCCATGACACATTAATTTTCCAGGTTACTTTTAGGCTATTTCCTAAAGCGACTAATCGTTATTAATAAAAAAATGTAAAACTCAACCAGCGGGGAATACTGGTTTTAAATAGGTAATATTAGATGGTTTCTAGTGTTTTCCAGCATTGAAACAATCCACGCGGCACATGGAAACAACCTTTCCATTTACCACCTTTTAAGGTCATCAGCGGGGAACCATCCCTTTGTAAATACCCCAACCATTCGCCATAATTGGGATCCGCAAAATTTTTCCAAGTATATTCATGTACGCGTTCAAACCAAGTCCAGCATCGTTGATCTTTGGTATGCTGAAAGCCTTTTAATAAGGCTACTAAAGTTTCTAAATGCACCCACCAAAGTTTCTGATTCCATTCTAGTTGTTGAGGCGGATATCCTTTACGATCTAGGAAGTAATAAATACCGCCCATTTCTTGATCCCAACCATACTCCAACATAAACAACATTCGGTCCTTTGCTTTTTCGATTAAAGCGGTATTCTGCATCCGAACCCCTAAATCCATAATAAACCACATGGCCTCAATCGCGTGTCCAGGATTCAATAAACGCCCTTCAAAAGAGTCTGAAAGCTGGCCATCTAAATCTACATTTTCTAAAGTCAGGCCACTATTTTTGTCATAGAAGGTATCCATCACTAAATGGATGCAATGATCAATGGTTTTTTGTACTAAGTCAGCTTCCAAGAGATGCTCAATCTCCAAAGCCAAATTGCATAGGATCATTGGCAGTGCAAAATTTTGTAAGGGTCGTGTTCCAGCTACTGCTTTAGTATAAATGCCTTTGGGATTATCTTGTCTTTTCAAGATTTTCTCAAAAGTTGTTTTGGCTATTTGAGCATATCGTTCTACTTGTGTGGCTTGATATAGTTGACCGAAAGCCATCGTCGCAAAACAATCCGAAAAAATATTGTACGCCTGGATTAATGGTTGTCCATACTGGTCAAGTGAAAAATACCAGCTTCCATTTGAGTCTCTTCCGTATTGCTCTAAAAATCGACTACCGTGTAAAGCCATATCTAACCATTCCTGCCGCTGCTCCAACCGATTGTACAACATAGAATAGGTCCACACTTGCCGCGCTTGCAACCAAATAAACTTATCCGTGTCGAACACCGTTCCGTCTTGCAATAGGCAAGTAAAAAAACCACCATGCTTTTGGTCTACACTATTTTTTTGCCAAAAAGGCAGTATATTTTCTAAAAGTTCGTTTTTATATTGTCCGCAATAATTAGCAGCGCTGTTTGTCATTATTGGATGCTTTGTTGATTAATTTGATAAAGATAAAACAGGTTACCTTTTGGAGGTGAAAAGTTTTTTCTTTTTAAAAAGTACGAATAGCCGCTTAGTCCTTAAAATGATCCAGCGCGGACATTATCCTTATTTCTATTCTATTAATTTTGTGCACAATTTAGATGATGAACCTAATTCAGCAACTCATCATCTCATTAATTCAATAATTATTATGCCAACTAAGATGAAAAACCTATTCTTCCTACTTTTTGTAGGCCTATTCCTAAGTGCTTGCCAAACCGAAGCACCTGATACCGATACCTCAGCCGTTGAGATCGATATGGATCGCTATCCTGAAAATATGCAAAAGGTCTTAGCAGCCCACGGTGGTATCGACCGCTGGAATGAGATGAACAGCCTTTCCTACGAGCGGGTCAACTCTGCCGGTAACGAAGTACACAGTATTGACTTAAAAGGACGAAGAGATAGAATCGTAGCGCCTGATTTTGAAATGGGTTTTGATGGTAGCCAATATTGGGTGCAAGCGGATACCAGTTTCAAACGTGATCCCGTATTTTATCACAATCTAATGTTTTACTTTTATGCTATGCCTTTTGTACTAGCAGATGAAGGCATTCAGTATTCAGAAGCTGAACCAGTTGTTTTGGATAGTGTGTCTTATCCAGGTATTAAAATGACATTCGGAGATGATGTAGGTTCCAGTCCAAAGGATGATTACATCATTTATTACAATCCTGATACTTACCAAATGGAGTGGTTGGCTTATACGGCTACTTACTTTTCCCAGAAAAAGAGTGACAAGTATGGCTACATTCGCTACAAGGATTGGGGTAACTTCAATGGTCTCGTTCTACCTAATTCACTAACTTGGTACCGCACCAATGACGAAGGTCAAGTCACTGAGCCTCGAAATACCGTTCAATTTGAGAACATCAAAGTGGATGTTGCTATGATGGCAGATGGTACTTTTACGGCGCCTCCGGGAGCTAAGATTAGTGAGTAGTTTCACGCCTTTTATAAAAAGCCTACGTTCTAACTTTCTGTTTAAACGTAGGCTTTTTTATTTAATCTTCCAATAATTACTATTTTTAAATTAGAGCAAAACTAAAAAAGACCACATGAATAAATACGGACTACACGGGCACTTAAAAGCAAGTCCGGGGAAAGGCGGACAACTCGCTAATATTCTATTAGAAGCAGCACAACTTGTATCTACTGCTAAAGGCTGCCAAATTTACTTTATTAGTCGTACGGAGGCAGAGCCTGATACGGTTTGGATTACAGAAGTTTGGGATAGCCCAGCGGATCATGAAGCTTCCTTACAAGTACCTGGCGTTCGAGAATTAATTGGCCAAGCGATGCCTATTTTAGCAGAGTCACCGCAGCGTGGACAAATCCTAAATGTACTTGGCGGACATGGAGTAGCTTGATTAACAATTACTAGTGCTTAAAAAACTATTTGAATTTTATCGTAATAAGCTAGCTGCATAAGCAGCTAAAGATTCTCTTTTCTCCAAAATCCTTTTTACATTTAAGCAGATTCTAGATTGTAAAAACAACCACTTCATGCTCCTATCAACCCTCCAGGCACTCTTTGAGCGCGACCTTCACAAATTATACAAAGAGATTAAAGCTTATCAAAAGGAAGCTAACCTTTGGCATACGGAGCAAGATATCACCAACTCAGCCGGAAATCTATGTCTCCATTTAGTTGGAAACTTGAATGCCTTTATTGGAGCAGAATTGGGTCAAACAGGCTATGTAAGAGACCGTCCTTTTGAATTCAATGGTAAAAATGTACCACGTACATCCCTCCTAGAACAGATAGTAACTACTCAAGAAATGGTGAAAAATGTTTTAGCAAACTTGACCGAAGAACAATTAGCGCAAGAATATCCCAAAGAAGTGTTCAGTGGAAAAATGACAACTGGCTTTTTTCTAGTACATCTGGCTACGCACTTGACCTATCATTTGGGACAAATCAACTATCACCGCCGGCTGTTAGATGCTAAAGCCTCAAATACTGCGATATGATTAGCAGGATTTGGCATGGAAAAACACACATTGACCAAGGAGATAGCTACTTTCAGGTACTCCTGCAGACGGGCGCCAAAGATTACGCCGAGGCACCTGGTATCCAGACCGTTCAAATCCTCCGACTTAACCAAGGATTGGAAGCCCACTTCTGGATGATAACCAAATGGCAAAACATCCAAGCCATCGCCCAATTTGTTGGTACGGAATTCGAAATGGCCCAATATTATCCAATTGACGAGGAGTATCTTTTAGAAAAAGAAGCCAGTGTTATTCACTGTCAGCATTTCCCCATTTATGGTCAATTGAGTGGTTTCATTGATCAAATGAAGGGCTTTTATAAAGGAAACAATTGGGTAGGTGTAGGTGCAGAAGAAAAACTAAAAAGTATCGACTTTCAAAAAGCCGTTTCCCAAGCCATTAATGGCAAACATACAATTTATCAGATCCTGGAACACATGCTAGCTTGGCGCACTTTATTACTGCAAAGGCTAAAAGGAAATAATGAATTTGATATCGAGCAGAATGGTCCAGAAGATTGGTCGTTAAAAACTCCTGTAAGCCCTGAAGATTGGCAGAAACTAAAGCAAACCTTCCACCAAAGTCAGCAAGATTTAATCGAAGCATTACTTAAGCATGATGACCGCTTATTGGATCAAAATGTACCAACGCGCCACTATGATTTCCGCTACTTGATCAACGGTGTCATTCAACATGACTTTTACCACCTTGGGCAAATAAACCTGCTTAAGTAAAGCATGAAGGGTTGAACGTTCAATAATTCAAAACCGAAGATCATGGAGATAGGTGAAATTTTTTATCCAAAAAATCGTCAAGAATGGCGCGATTGGCTAGAGCAAAACCACACCACCAAAACAGAAATCTGGCTCCGCCGTTTTCTCAAAGCCACTGGAACTCCATGCATTAACTACGACGAGTTGGTAGAAGAATGTCTTTGCTTTGGTTGGATTGATGGCATCGTGAAAAAACTAGATACGGAGAGTAATGTCCAGCGCATCACACCTCGACGCAAAAAGAAAACCTTCCTTTCTGAGCTGAATCGACAACGAATTTGGAAACTACAAAGAGAAGGGAAAATTCATCCCGGTGGTTTGGATTTAATTAAAGATCAAGTTGGTCACCCAGATGATCCACTGGAAATTCCGGATTGGATCCAAACGCAGTTGAAAGAAGACCAAGAAGTCTGGACGAACTTCCAGGCGTTTGACCATTTCTACAAACGTCTAAAAGTCGGTTGGATTCTGGAATGCTATAAATATCGGCCTGAAGAATCTCAGAAAAGATTGAATTATTTGATTAAGAACACCAAGAAAGGAAAGCGTTATGGTACGATTCCTTTGAGTTAGTGCCGTATTTAATCCTTTTCATTCACTCGTCGCTGTAATTGGTAGGCCGCTTCTACCGCTTTTGGGCTTTCTGAATAAAACAAAGCATCAGACTCCAGACCTTGACGATCTATTTCTGTAGCTATCTTTTGTAATGGCTCTGCATTGGTTCTAAGGGCTTTAACGCCCATAGTAAAAACACCTATTAGCAGCAATCCAAACAACAGTTTCATCCAGTTTTTCATCAATCTATGTTTAGACCGTTGAAAGTAAACAAACCTTTGGGGCTTTCCTAATTCATTAATTTTCTATTTCAAGAGTGACAAAAAATGAGTATTCATTTTTTCGTCACCTCTTAATAAACTACTTCATAATGCCCCTCTCCATCACTACTCGGTTCAAGAAAAGACAATAGTTTAGATTCTAAACTATTACGCTCTTGACCATCCGTTTGGGGCTTCCCTTCGTAAGGGAAAGCACTATCTCTACTTTGCAGGTTGGAGAATACATTAAACAGTGCATATTGCCCCTCTTGATAACCACGTGTTATTTTTAATACAGCAGAAATTTGATCTTCTTTATCCTTTGAATAACTAGCATTAGGTGTCCATTCTTCCTCTAAAAATTGGATAAATGCCAGCGAATCTGCTTCTGGTTTTAGTTGGTAGTGTTGAAAAACCAAGGCTGCATCATCTTGCAGCCATTCTCTGTCTACACTATCTGCAATGGCTATTACCTCATAATCAGAAGAATAACCAGAGGTATTCCAACCAAATTTAAAATACTTATAGAAGGTGGTATCAGAATACAGCCAGTCAACGGCAGCTCTCCGTTTCTCAAAAGCTTCGGTTGGAAAATCTTTTTCAGGGAAATATTGGTTTCGGGCAGCTTTGTCCTGAAAGACCCAAAAGAAAACTTCTGTGCCTAAACGTGGACCTCTATCTGGACGCATATAATACACCCGGCTACCAGGACAAAGGTCTTTCCAACTGGGGAAAAAGGTATACCGCAAAAAGTTACGAGATTCAACTAAGGAAACATTAGGACGTTGTACGCCAAAGTGAATGCCCATTAAGGCACCTTTTTCTAAGAAAAAATCGGTTTTTTCTGTTGGTATAGCTGTTGGTGTAGGCAAGGTTTCTTCTAAAGTTGACTCACTACAACTAACCATAAAAAGCCCTGTAAAAAACAGGCTCATTAAAATATTAATCCGTTTCATTTAATTTTTTTCAAGTACTACGTGTACGTTTCAAATAAGGGTAGTGCTGGTGTTAATCGGTTATTAAACTTTTAACTAGCTAGCTTATAGATCAATATCGAAAAAATAAGATCAGAAAGCAATTTTTTTACCAACACATAAAATAAAAACATATAATTTTAAAAATTAATATTCTCTTTAAAACAAAAGCGCCCCCGCTACTAGCGGAGGTCACACCAAGGACTTAGGGATTCTGGATATACAGCTAGGTAGTCACCAGAAATGATTTGTTATTAAGTTTTTTCTAGGGTTTAATCATTAAAAACAGCATCTATTTCTACCGATACATCTTTTGCAATTTTATCTTTCAAAATAGCAGGTCTCTTAACCTGATAATCACTCAAAAGAATTGGGAATTTTGCCCTAATCTTTATTTGTTCACCCTGAATGCTTATGGTTCCTTTTTCTTCTACACCTTTACTGACCCCATGGATATTCAAGATCCCTCTGACCGACACGGGGTAAATCCCATCCTGGTCAAAATTGATATTACTGAGGTTTTGAATTTGTCCCTGGAAACTAGCTTTTGGAAAGCGTTGGCTTTCCAGATAATCCTGATTGAATTGCTGATACATCAATTGTTTTTCAAATTGAAAAGCTTTAATGAGAATACCAAAGCTAATTTGGCCACTGGTCACATCCAGTTTAGTAATAACTTGACGATTATGTGCTTCAATATTCTCCATAGCTGCAGTCGAGTAGAAAGAAACCGTTCCAGTTCTTGATAAACGGGACTGTGCTTTCAGCTGAAAGGCGGCTATACAAAGGACCATTAATATTAGGCAGTTTCTCTTCATGTACATTCAAACTTGAGATCATGACACCAAAATACATCTCAGTAGTATCACATCTATTTCCAAGAGCATGCCGGTACAGGCCCCTTTAATAGTGACTACTTCTCCTGGTTTGGGCAAAAATTCTACTTTTAGTAGTCTGTGATCTAGCTCACAGACTACTCGTCCCAAATCATCTCCACATTCAAGAATTACGCTAAGTTGGTTACCTTCGGTCACTAATGATTTTACCGTACCTTTAACAAGAAGGGTTTTGTCAAGCAATTTTTGATCTGCGTTCGCTTCATTTGTTTTATACAAATCAAAGAGTTGCTCGGCAGTAAAGTCATAATCGGCTTTCTTGTTCTTTAAACTGGGAATAGGTAGATTATAAAAATAGAATACAATACAAATACTCAATATCAGTAAGCTCACACAGCGGAATAAATACTTATTCATGTGTTTAAAAATTAATTAATGTTTTCATTTTCCTAACTGTGCGTTTTTTCTTAACTTTAGTCACAGCTTTTTTTTATAATAAAGGGCTACTCAATTTTAAAAAGGAGGTTATACTAACATTCCATCAATAATTGGCATAATTAAAGTCCAGAGTAAAATAGTATGTTTTGAAAATTTTTGGGTCGATGGATACTTAAGAAGGGAAGCATCTGTCTTTGAGATGTCGGATTTAGAATCCATTACCTTTGATAAGAGACTATTCTGCCTAACAGAATGTTTTTTTAGTGGTAAATGTCTTAGTCAATAAAGTTTTCAAAAACCGGTTTTAGTAGAGACCTTTCCAATAGATCCGTATAGCGTGTAAACTTTTCAATTGGAAGTGATCACTACTAAGAACCGAAAATTTATTATACCCTGTAACTTCATTACGTTCGTAAAGGTATTATAAGCTTTCATTGAAGACAACTAAACCCTACCGAACGGGGAAAAATCCTACCTGAAAGGGAAAAATCTATTCTAAACAGATTTAAGTCTAGACTATTTTTTGAGGTGCTCCTCCTAAAAAGAAGCGATTTAATTGCTTTTTCCCATTTCAAAAACCCACAATAAGCCATGTTTGTATCCAGCCAACAACTAGTCTTACTCACCCAATTGCGCCACAAATTGCATCAAGAGCCTGAACTCAGCGGCCAAGAATATCAAACTGCCCAAACTATTTTAGAACATCTCGAAGCACTTCAAGCTGATCAAATCTGGAAAGGACTTGGCCAAACAGGTATAGTGGCATTATTCGATAGTGGTCTGCCTGGTCCAAGGCTTTTGTTTCGAGCAGAACTGGATGCCCTACCCATTCAGGAGATTAATAATTTTCCACATCGTTCTATCCATCAAGGTCTTAGCCATAAATGCGGACACGATGGCCACAGCACCATTCTGATTGGTTTGGCTCAACAATTGGCTGTCCAAAGGCCCCAAAATGGATCTATTTTATTGCTTTTTCAACCCGCTGAAGAGACTGGTGCCGGTGCAAAAGCAATGCTAGAAGATCCCAACTGGGCCACAGTACCTAAGCCAGACTTTGTTTTTGCACTACACAACCTTCCCGGATGGCCGCTTGGTCAGGTTGTCATAAAGGATGGTGCCATTAGTGCTTCTGTGCGGAGTATGATCATCCGATTAAAGGGCAAAACAGCCCACGCTGCCGAACCCGAAAATGGAAATAATCCTGCCCTACCTATCGCTAAAATGCTACAAGCTTTTGATCAATTATCTAATAACCAATTGGAGCGCCAAGACTTCTGCGTCATTACACCAGTACACCTGCAACTTGGTGAAAAAGCCTATGGAGTGGCTGCCGGATATGGCGAGATTCACTTGACCATCCGAACCTGGACAGAAATTCATATGCAAGTATTAATTCAACAGTTAACTCAAATTATTGAGCAATCCATCCAAGGTTTTGGTATTCAATATGAAATTGCTTGGACAGATGTATTTGTTGGTAATGCCAACCATCCAAAAGCTGCTGACCTGGTACGCTCCGCCGCTAAAAAACTGGATTTTAGTCTTGAAGAAAAAGAGTATCCTTTGAAGTGGGGTGAAGACTTTGGTTACTTTACCCAACGTTTCCCTGGAGCTTTTTTAGGTTTGGGTGCTGGCGAAAATTGTCCGGCCCTACACAATCCAGACTATGATTTCCCAGATGAATTATTAAATTATGGTGTGCCGCTTTTTATGAAAATCATTCAACTAGCTACTAATAACTTCAAACCATGAATAGACTACTCGCTCTAATCTTACTATCCTGTGCGTCTTGTCAAACCAATGCACCCAAGAAAATGCCTAACGTCATTTTTATATTAATTGATGACCTGGGCTGGAGCGATCTTTCTTGCTATGGCAGTACTTTTTATGAAACCCCTAATATTGACCAATTAGCCCAAGAAGGCATACGGTTTACGGATGCTTATGCCTCTTGCCCCGTTTGTAGTCCAACTAGAGCCAGTATTCTTACCGGAAAACATCCTGCTCGTTTGCAAATTACAGACTGGATCCCAGGTTCAGATCCTAAAAACAGACCACTATTAGGCGCCCAAGATTTGAATGAATTGCCCTTGAGTGAGATCACTTTTGCCGAAAGGCTCCAAGAAACAGGTTATGAAACAGCATTTCTGGGGAAATGGCATTTAGGGGATACCAGCTACCTACCCCAAGACCAGGGTTTTGATTTAAACAAAGGTGGACATGATGCCGGACAGCCAGCTACTTATTTTTATCCTTACGAAAACCCGAAGCGGGGACATCTTAATGTCCCTGGCCTGCAAGGTGGTCAAGCAGATGAGTACCTGACAGATCGTTTAACAGAAGAATCGCTTACATTCATTCAAAAAAATCAATCCCAACCATTTTTACTTTATTTGGCTCATTATGCCGTACATACCCCGATTGAAGCCAAACCGGCGTTAGTCGAAAAATATACAATGAAGCTAGATCAGTCGCCTCCTAAAGCAGGTTTAGATTACATTCCAGAGCGGGATAGTAGAAGCCGAAAGTATCAAAATAATCCAAGTTATGCTGCTATGCTTCAAAGCGTAGATGAAAGCATCGGCCAGATACAGGCACAATTGCAAGAATTAGGATTGGCAGAAAACACCATTTTGATTTTCACTTCTGATAATGGTGGCTTAAGTACTCTGCCATCAAGGCGGACTGGGCCAACTGCCTCTTTGCCCCTTCGGGCCGGCAAAGGCTGGCTTTATGAAGGCGGTATCCGAGTACCTTTAATCGTCAAATGGCCAGCAACAATCGATGCTGGTCTACAAAGCAATTTACCAGTCACCAGTACTGATTTTTATCCAACCATCCTGGAGCTTCTAGGACTTCCATTATTACCAACACAGCATGCAGATGGTAGAAGTATCGCAGCACACCTAAGTGCACAAACTGAACTGGAGGAGCAGCCACTTTTTTGGCATTTCCCTCATTATCATGGCTCTGGAAATCGTCCTTCTGCCGCTGTTCGACAAGGAGACTATAAGTTGATTAAGTGGTACGAAACGGATAGCCTTGAACTGTACAACCTAACAAATGACCTAGCAGAGCAGTACAATTTAGTAGATAGTTTACCCAATAAAACTCAAGAACTGCACCAGGCTTTGCGCTCCTGGCAAAAAGGTATTGGAGCCACCATGCCCACGAAAAACCCTAATTACATGAATAACTAATTAAGCGTATTTTTAAAATTAGCTTTTGAGACGAATGCAGCGTTTATAAACTTGTCTTGTCTTTCTATTTAAAAACCACCCTAAATGCACGTTTTGAACCTTAGCTGGAAGTTAGTCCTTTGTCTTTTACTGCCGTACGGTCTGCTTGCTCAAGACAATGAAGCCCTAAATCGTACCAATAAAATCATAAAAAAGGCGAGTATCCCAGCCCTCTCTCTGGCCCAACTAAATGGGAATGACACACCTAATACAATAGCCATTGGTCATAAAAACGCTAAAGAAAAGAATCCGATTGATCCAAATACCATCTTTTCAGCCGCTTCCTTAAGCAAACCAGTAGTGGCCTACATCACCTTGCAATTGGTCCATCAAAATAAATTTGATCTTGACCGTCCATTGGTCAAATATTTCAATTATGAAGATGTAGCTGCCGATCCTCGACACCAACAAGTAACCGCCCGACATATTTTGAGTCATACTTCCGGTCTTCCCAATTGGCGACCTCGAGGGAAGGCTTTAACTTTTAGACAAGATCCTGGCCTAAGTTTTAAATATTCAGGAGAGGGCTTTGTCTGGCTATCCAAGGTATTGGTTTCCCTTACAGGAAAAAAATTTGAAACTTTAGCCCAAGAAATGGTATTCCAACCTTTAGGCATGGAAAGAACCAGCTATGTCTGGAGGGATAGCTTAGAGACCAACTATGCACTTCCACATGATAAGTATGCAAAACCACGCAGAAAGTACTTTCCAACACAACCAAATGCTGCCGCTTCTTTACAGACTACGGCCAACGATTACGCCTTGTTTTTAAAAGCCTTACTAGACGGCAAGTTTATTTCAAAATCCTTGCAAACCGAAATGTTTTCACCTCAAGTGAGCATTGAGAATTATGAAAAACAAGGGCAAAAAATAAGTTGGGGACTAGGCGTTGGAATCCAAGAGAAGGCAGATGGATTAGAGTTTTGGCATTGGGGTGACAATGGGACGTTTAAAGCTTATTTCACTGTATCTCCCAGTACCCAAAAAGGCTTGGTTTACTTCGCCAATAGCAGCAATGGACTAAGCATTACTCAAGGCATTACAGATTTGTATTTAGGTACTGCACAACCAGCGGTTATGTGGAATGACTATCCACAATTAGGCCTTTGGTATCATTTGATGAAAATTTTTAAATAAAAATCAATACATTAGAGACAAGTCAATAAGCTAATGTCAATCCACCAACAAAAATTAAAAACTTCCAAAAGTGACCTAGCCATAAGACTAGCTGGCCAATTATTGGTCGGCATTGTATGGATCAGTGCCACCCTTTTTGGATTATTCATCCTCTCCTTCTATTTCGTCGCCTTATTGGAGGGCAATACCACGCAGTGGAATACGATCCTTCCAGAACTATATGACACTAAAACCAAAACGGCAACTGTTGGTATGGGCTTGCACTTTGCGGCTGGTGGGATTATCTTGATTTTGGGCTGCATCCAACTGATTGACCGCATCCGAGTAAAATTTCCGGCTGTGCACCGTTGGTTGGGCCGTATCTATGTTTTGGCTTCCATATTAGTCGCCATCGGAGGTCTTACTTTCATTTTCTACAAAGGAACTATTGGCGGAACGGTCATGGATATCGCTTTTGCAGGTTACGGCATTTTGATGTTTTGGGCGGCCATTGAAACCATCCGGCACGCCAGAGCAGGACGTATGGAAAAACACCGAGCCTGGGCCATTCGCTTATTTGCTTTAGCAATTGGCTCGTGGCTTTATCGTATGGATTATGGTTTTTGGCTGCTGTTTACCAATGGATTGGGTCATGCTAGTGATTTTACCGGACCATTTGACTATTTCATGGACTTCTTCTTTTACTTACCTAATCTTTTAGTAGCAGAAGTATTTATTGGCCGTAGAAAAATAGTCCAATCTCCTTTTGCAAAATGGTTGGCAACTGGTGGGATTTTTATAGCTTCTCTTTTCCTAATATTGGCTACCTATTACTTTACGAAAGAGCTGTGGGGACCCGCCATTGTTGATTTATTTTCATAATGAGTCTTTGCTACCCTTGTGATTCATTAAAATAAGTTTTAAATTTGTTGACATATCAACAATTAACAAATCAATGCATGCCTGATAAACGGAAGAACTTGAATGAAGTCTACATCTTCCATTTGGAAAAAGCCTTCAAACAATTCAAAAAATACAAAAACAAAGTATTGAAGGCCGCTGGCATTGATTTAACAAGTGATCAATGGGTCATCCTCAAGGGGATTAGCGAATTGGAAGGAATTAGCCAGATTGATTTGGCTAAACGGACTTTTAAAGAACCTGCCTCGGTTACTAGAATTCTAGACATCCTAGAGCGAAAAGGTTTAGTCGAGCGCCGAGATGTGGATCACAGTCGTAGAACCTATGGTCTGTGGATGACGGAGTCAGGAAAACAACTCGTTGAAAAAATGATTCCGCTTGCCATTGAAATTCGAGCCAAAGGAGTATCCGGTATGTCGGACATAGAACAAGCGCAATTACAACAGTTATTGATCAAACTCTACGATAATTTCAAGATATAGTTTTTTTATTACTATTATTGATATATCAATAATTGATAAAGCAATATTTTTATTTAATCACACAAAATTTTTATTGATGCAAACCATGCTATTAATCTTTAGTTTTTTAAGCTTAACATCCGTTCCAGATTCAGAAACCCTTGAAGACCTTCAAGCCATTGAAAAAGCGATACAACACTTTGTAAAAAAGGCAGACCAGCAAGATGCTACCGCTCTGGAAGCCATCCTCCACGATGAATTTAGAGCCATCATTAACGGATTATTTGGCAGTAAAGAAGTAAGCATCCTGTCAAAAGACAGTTATTTAGCGGCTCTAAATGCTGGGAAAATTGGTGGTGATCAGCGCGATGTCCAAATCCACTCCATTAGCATTGACGGTCAGAACGCAGTAGTTAATGCCACTTTTACTGGAAAAGAACTGACGTTCCGGACTTTCATCCAGTTGGTAAAAGAGGATACGCAAGCCTGGAAACTCATCAGTGACATGCCGGTCGTTGGTAAAAAAGAGTAATTCAGATTCGATTACTAATAAGATACTTATCCACCCATTTTGTAAGTACTTCCCTACTAAGTATACTGCAAAATAAATTTCTCTAACTCAAAAATGCTAGCGTCGACTTATAGGGCAAACGCATCAAAAATATTTTAGGTTATTATTTCAAAAAATGCGCTCGCTTTGTTGGAAGGCTGCTCTGGCATGTTCATTTTTTGTCAATCGCTACAAAAAACGAACCAAAAAAAAGCTTGATCTGGCAAACTCGCTCCGCTCAGACAATGCCAGACCCCAGCCCGCTTTCTGATTTTGCTGAAATCCATGGTCTTTTTCGGGAAAGCAGGTTGTTTTTAGTGTTATTCATTTTGATGCGTTTGCCCTAGTCGACTTATAGTTGACGCTAGCATTCAAGATAAAAGCTTAAGCAGCTTAATTTATAATGTACTATGGAAGTACTTTTTAATAGTAGAAATTTAAATTCAGTCCATGAAACATTATCTTACCTGAAAAAGGTATGCCTACAGCTTTTTCTTATCTTCAAAACATTCAGCAACTAGAAAAAAGAAAAGGAGGTTACTATTATCTTCAGGTAGAGGCTCAATTAGTAGATCAACTGCCCAAAGGGAGATCTACCCGTTTAATTTGTGAAATTGATCGCACCGTAAGTTATTCCTGTGGTCTCAATCATCTAGGTGATGGTAATTATTTTATCATCATTGCTACCAAATACCTTAAAAAAATTGGGAAGGAATTAGGCGATGAAGCGCATTTCAAACTATCCCTTGATCCTAATCCTTTAGGAGTGGAAATACCAGAAGTACTATTAGAACTTTTGGAACAAGAACCTCAAGCAAAACGTACTTTTGATCAAATTACTGATGGTAAAAAACGAAGCCTTATCTACCAGATTAAGCCACTCAAAAATGTAGATCGACAAGTAGAAGTTGCTTTAGATTTCCTGGAAAAGGAAACAGCAAAAATAAATAAACGTAAAAAATAATACATGATCCGATTTTCTCTTCTCCTAGTTTTTTTATGTCTAAACTCACTTTCCCTTTTAGCACAGGATTCCAGCAAAGTGGCTGCTCCAAAAATGTTTGTCACGCAGCACCAAGGTACATTTGGTGGTCAAGCGTTATCCTATACCGCCACTGCTAAAGAAACGCACTTAAAAGACGGTAAAGGGAAACCAGTCGCCTCTATTTGGTCAGTTGCATATACGGTCAAACAAAAAAACGGGGCCAATAAACGCCCCGTAACATTTGTCTTCAACGGCGGCCCTGGCTCTGCCTCTGTCTGGCTACACATGGGTTTATTTGGTCCAAAATTAGTCCAGGTGCCTTCTAATGCAGATCAAGATGATGGAGCGGCCCCATTTATGATGCAAAATAATCCAGTAGGGCTATTAGATATGACAGATTTAGTGTTCATTGATCCAGTAGGCACCGGTTATAGCCAAGTGGTTGGAAAAGGCAAAGAAAAAGATTACTGGGGCTTAAAAGAAGATGCCAATTCAGTGGCACAATTCGTTCGGCAATGGATTACCGAGAATCAGCGCTGGATGTCTCCAAAATATTTGGCAGGTGAAAGCTTCGGGACGATGCGGGCAGTTGCAGTAGCTGAAGCACTCGAAGGTGGTGGACAAAATATGGCCATGAATGGTTTAATTTTAATTTCACAAGCCTTGGATTATGCCGGTTCTACTTCTATGCACGATAACATCACTTCTTATTTGACCTACCTGCCAAGTATGGCCGCTACTGCCTGGTATCATAAAAAAGCAGGACAAGGCAAAAGTTTAGAAACTTTTGTAGAAGAATCCAGACAATTCACCTACAATGAATATGCGCCCGCTTTATACAAAGGCCACCTTTTGACGGAATCAGAACGTGCGCAAATTGCGGAAAAACTAGCCTATTTTATCGGCTTAGACAAAGCTTATATTCTGCGTTCTAACTTACGCGTTTTAGTACCCCGCTTCCAAAAGCAACTACTTATTGATCAGGGTTTGAGCGTAGGAAGGTTAGACGGTCGTTACCGCGCGGATGAATCAGATGACACCGCAGATCGGCCGACCTTAGGGGACCCAGCTTCTTATCAAATTGGCGCTGCCTATACAGCCGCACTCAATCACTATTTCGCCGAGACTCTAAATATAAAAATGGATCGTCCGTATTTGACATCCAACGCCAAAATTGGTAGCCAATGGCGCTGGCGTACCGTACCAGATGGTGCTTATTGGGAACCAACAGCTGTAAATGTATCCAGAAGCCTAGGCAATACCATGCGTCGGAATACTGCTATGAAAGTACTGGTTGCCAATGGCTATTATGATCTGATTACGCCATTTTTTGATGCAGAATATACCTTCTCTCGCAATGGAATTGTCCAAGATCGCGTTGAATTAAAGTATTACGAAGGCGGGCACATGATGTACAATCGAAAAGAAGATCTATTAAAATTAGCCGCTGACATAAGAGCCTTCCTACGATACAGCCGTTGCACTGTGCCGTGCGACATAAAGATGTTGTTCACCGGAACGACATAAAGTTTGTAAAAAAGACGTTCTTTGACATATAGTTAAATTGTACAATTATGGGTAAAGCAATTTCTGCTTCTTTACGCCTGGAAATTATTAATGCCCGGCAAAAAGAAAAGCTTAGTTATCGGTCTCTAGCAGAACGATTTAAGGTCAATTACAATACGGTAAGAAGGTTAATTCTTTTGCATCAACAAAAAGGAAAATTAGCCTTGAGTCCTAATTACTCCAATTGTGGTCGACCGATTAATTCTAATGCTGAAAAGGCATATCGTCTTGTCAGGTTGATTCGCTATTTTTATCCTCAATGGGGAGTACCTTATATTCTGATGCGTATTGAAATAACTTTTCCCAATTTAGACTTACAAAGTATTCGTCATTATCAACGTAGATTAAAAAAAGATTTCTATAGGCATAAAGTGGCAGCTTCTACTATTCCTATAGAACCTGTTTTTAATGATCTCCTATTGCCACATGATGAGTGGCAAATTGATGCCAAAGAGCAAATTAAATTAGCTAGTGGAACAAGGACCTGCTATCTAAATGTAACGGATAAGAAAACAAATGCTTTATTAAAAGCAAAGACTTTTCCCCCACGGATGGATTAAGTATACTTCTTTGAAACAAGCAGCTCAATTACTCATTGAATTATTTGAGCAATGGGGTAAACCTAAAGCTATCCGAAGCGATAATGGATCTCCGATTGGAGTTCCAGATAGGAATATAGTTCCTATATTATCTTTATGGTTAGCTGCTTATGGCATCCGTCATATACTTAATCGTCCTAGACGTCCTACTGATAATGCTAACGTGGAAAATAACCAAAACACATCAGCTCGCTGGGCAGATGTCTACAATTGTGATGATTATATTCAAATGCAAGAAAAGCTAGATGAAATCTGTGTTCATCAAAGGGAGTTTTTTAAAGTATCTAGATTAGGACAAGTTACCAGAAAGCAGCTTTATCCAAAGCTTTACTCCATACCTACCCCTTTTGATCCTAAAGATTTTGATGTCCAAAAAGCTTATCAGCTCTTAGAAAAAGCAACTTTTCCTAGAAGAGTCTCCTGCAATGGGACCATATCAATCTATAGTCATGTTTTCTCCATTGGTCGCACTTATAAAAGACAAGATGTCATCTTAACTTTTTGTGGTCAACAAGTAGCATGGATTGCTCATGATCCCAAAGGCGAACAAATAAAAGTGATTCCAGATACTAGATTTTCAAAAGAGAATATTTACAATTTAACTGTCTGTCAATGAACTTTTTTGAATGACATCTTTATGTCGTTCTGTGAATTATATCTTTATGTCGCACGGCATGGGGGCAAAGTTTTACCAATAAAAGTGTTGTCATTAATAAAGACGGGGCGCACAGCGTTTCTTATTTAAGAATGAAGGC
>CAXIDD010000010.1:0-19244 GCA_964021975.1 uncultured Saprospirales bacterium
AGGTGGAAGGGATTGAACGTTTCCGGATTTCTTCGATCGAGCCCAACTTGTGTACCAATGAGATCATCGAATTCGTGGCCAATTCTAAACGATTTGTACCACATTTTCATATGCCTTTGCAATCCGGGAACAACAAACAGTTGAAGGAAATGCGTCGTCGTTACAAAAGAGAATTGTACGCCGAGCGGGTTGCACAAATCAAATCTTTGATGCCCCATGCTTGTATTGGGGTCGACCTGATTGTTGGTTTTCCAGGCGAAACCGAAGAAGACTTCCTAGAGACCTATCGTTTTGTCAACGAACTAGATATTAGCTACCTCCATGTCTTTACTTACAGCGGCCGGGCTAATACGCCTGCTCACGAGCGTCCAGATCAGATACCCTTACAAGAGCGGCGACGGCGGAATGAAATGTTAACCATTCTAAGTGAGAAAAAACGCCGTTATTTTTATGAGCAATATTTAGGGGAAACGCGCACTGTTCTTTTCGAAAAGCACCGCAATAAAGACTTGATGGCTGGTTTTACAGATAATTACATTAAGGTAGAGCTACCTTATGATCCGCTCTTGATTAATGATATGAAACCGGTTGAATTACGAGAGATTAATGCAAGTGGAAGTGTAGAAGTAGCCTGGCCCAGTTCTGTGTTGACGGGAGAATAATTCTATTTAAAGTTGAATGTGAATATGGTCATCATGCCTCACTGAATGACAACCCGCTTGTCGGATTTTTGCATAAGCACTTAGTCCGAGGCGCTCCTCCAGGTGTTTTTCAATAAAAATTTTTCCAATTCTTGAGTCTGTAGCAAAGGCTTTTAGTAAGGCTTTGTTGGGTGCAACAGTAAAAGCCCAATTCGATTGTTGTCGGGTGATTTTTTGTAATGCGCTGTATTGCCATTCTCCTTTTTGAGTGCATATAGCGGGCATATCCGTTTCTCCTTTCTTTGGACTTTCACAGTAGCCATAGCCTAAAATAGTAGGACTACCTGCTCGATAGCGATTTGATTTTTGGTAAATAAAGCTGATGTCTAGTTTTTGACCATCATCATGACTGAGGTGAGGAAGCAGTGGGAAGTTATTCCAAAAAGGAAAATTAGCGTCTAAATAAGTGAGCTGTAAATTTGGAATGTCACCCTGAATATTTTTGGCCTTTTCAATGAAAATTGCTTTTAACTCTGGTCGTACATAATGACGATTTAGTAATGCCGAGAAAAGTGGATTGTGGGCTTTAATAGGTGTTTTTTTGGTCGCAAACCAAGGTAAAGGAACTCGATTATGTCGTTGTGCCAATGGCGGAATAATAAATAAGGTGCATACGAGATAAAGCAAGCTAAAACTGAACAAACGCCAGGTCATGGAGGACCAGTTTTTTGGGATTTTCTTTCTTAGAAAATAGCTTAATGGTTGGTAAATTAAATAAATCAAACCTCCGACCTGAGTCAAAAAGCTTAGCAATGCAAATAGAATAAAGACTTTTAAAGCTCTGAGGAAAGTTTGCATATAGACTTATCGTCTGGAACGCAGTTGAAATTGTTCGTAAGCCCAAGAAAGCAAAACCACTACCAAAAGAGAAGGCAGTAAATTTTCGATATTAATCTGACCAATATCCAAGAGGCGTAGTCCAATTGCTACAATTAATAAACCACCGGTAGCGCTGATTTGCGCAATAATGATATTGGTAAAAAAACTTTCTAATTGTTTGGCCATTAGGGTCATGCCACCTTGTAACATCAGCATTGGAATGATAGAGAACAAAACGCCAATCCCATAAGTAGAGGCAAAAGCTATAGACGTGATACCATCTAAGGTAGACTTAATCAACAACAATTCTCTTTTCCCACGAAGACCTTCCTCAATAGCTCCAACAATAGTCATAGAGCCAATGCAAAACAATAAAAAGGCAGTTACTAAGCCTTCTGTAAAACGGCTATCATTGACGGAGACAATTTGCTTCAGACGATCCCCCATACCAGTAAGCCAAGCATCTAAGTGAATGACTTCTCCGATAATACCTCCTAAGATCAAGGAAAAAATTAGGATCAATAAATAGCCATCTGGTACTTTAAGACTCATTTGTATACCAATCAGCAAACTGGCTAATCCGATGGCTTGAAAAATAATAGCCTGGATATTATCTGGAAAGACTTGCTGTAGGGAGACACCAATAAGGCTACCGATAATCACGGTAGCCATATTGATGAAAGTACCAATTGGTAATTTATTCATACAAACTGAATAGAAGCCTAGATTACTTAGGAAGCGTAGCCCTTACTTTAAGTGTAAGCCCGATTTCATCTTCGATAATTTTATCTTTGATAGTCCCCATCAGGCCAGACCGATAGTTTACTCCCCATTCTGTGCGATTGATTTTAAATGGTAGGGTGGTAGCCAACACCGCGTCTTCTACCATTCTTACTTGAGTAGGAAAAGATACGCTTTTTGTGATGTCTTTAATCGTAAGATTACCCGCTAGCATGTGAGTAGCGCCACCAATGGTATCTACAGGAGTTATGCTCGCAATTTCAAAAGTAGCAGTCGGATAGGTTTCTGCACCAAAGAAATCATCAGCTTTTAGGTGCCCTTCTAATTTACCTTTGGAATTACCCTTTAGATCGGTTACGGTTATAGAATTCATGTCGATCATTACTTTCCCTCCGACGAGTTGTCCTTCTTTTACTAGAAGGGTTCCTTCTTTTAAACTAAGATTACCTGTGTGCGTTTTGTTAGAAACATTTTGAGTGCCTCTCCATTCAATTGTACTCATGAGAGTATCAACTTGAAAGTCTGCACTTCCAGCGAAGTCTGCTTTATTCACTTCCATTGATTCTCCACTCGAATTGGAATCGGAGTTGTTTTGGCAGGCTGAGAAGCTTAGTGATAAGGCCAATAATAATAGCCCGATGCGTGTCATTTTCATTTTGCTTGGTTTTGTATTGTCATTGAGGTCATAGGCTGTTTTTGAGAGCCATGACCTAAAATGCAAAATTAATACTATCTACTAAGCTATTTGAATTTAAGGCACAGAAATTGTTAGAAGTAAGTGATCTAATGAATTCTAAGCTTGGGCGAGGAAGTCTAAGGTTTGATTTAAACTTTTTAGAATTTTAACATTAGCTGGAGGATTTACTTCTTGGGCGACCACTTGGTAACCGGAAAGTAGCACCTTGCAATCAGGGAAGTTATTGGCCAGTTTGTCTACGTAATTTTGTACAGGCTCTTTAGCAAAGGTTTCTGTGATCATCGTAAAAAGATAATCTGGGTTCTGTATTTTACAAGCATCCGTTAAATCATTAATAGAGATTTCTTGCCCGAGGTAGATGACATGATTTTTTCTGGATTTAAGTAAGACATAAAGAGTAAGCTTAACTCCTGCCGTTCTCCTTCCGGTAAATAGATGATAAACTTCTTGGTATCCTTACTTTGTAGCAACGGCAAGTTATTAATAGCCACAATTAGTTTTTGACGGATCAGGTAACTCATAAAGTTTTCCTGTACTGGATTGATCGATCCTGTTAGCCAGAGCACACTTAATTTATCCAAAAAGGGATAGATTATTTCCAACATCGTTCTTTCAAAACCTAGTTGTTGGATATTAGTAGAGATAATCCGATCAAATTTGAACTCATCCATTTCGATCATGGAAATAGTCAAAGCATCTAATTGAGTGCCATACTCAAAGTTGATTTCTGAAATTGCAGCGACTTTCTCCGCAATTTCTTTATTAGTCATTTTGGCAATCTTAGAAATTTTGATGCCATTCTTATTCAGCAAAGCAATATTGAGGAGTAATTTGAGGTCTTCATCCTGGTAGTAACGAATGTTTGTCTTCGTCCTTTTAGGCTGAATGATATCATAGCGTTGCTCCCACACGCGTATCGTGTGTGCTTTTATGCCGGATAGCTTTTCCAGATCACTAATTGAATAAACAGCCACTTGCAAATTACTTTAAATCAACCCGTTATAAAAATAATGGTTGATTGTGAAAAACTTATGATTCAACAGGGTTGGAGCCAAAAGGTTTACATTTTTACCACTTAGCATACACTTATTTTGGTATTTATAGGCCTTTTGAAATATGGATTTGATATTTTAAAGCAAATAAATTCCGATAAAAGGAATTCTTAAATTCATACTTTTACAATAATAAAAATAATTCTCCCATTTTCTTAAAGATTCACTAAAAATTATACGTAATGTTATTTCCTTCGTACTTTCGGATGTTAATGCAAGGAATACTGCATTCTTCGTATTGGGATTGTTAGACTATTGTATTAATTTACCGCAATTATTTTATACTAAGCATAAACCGAATGTTACATGAAGAAGCTCTTACTTAATGTCCTTCTTATTTTGTTTTTTATAGCACCCGCTTCGCTTTTTGCTCAGAATGCTCCCTGTATATATCGCTTGGAGTTGCTGGATCAAGCTGGTAATGGTTGGAACGGAGGACAGTTACAAGTTGCTGTAAATGGTCAGTTAAACGCATATACCTTAAGAGATGGAGATTCTACTAGCTTTTATCTGCCATTGGTAGAAGGAGACCAACTAGTGGTTAGTTATATATCCGGTGATTTTGATGAAGAGGTACAATTTGCTCTTTACTCAGAGTTGGAAAATCCCATTTTTGTTGAAACTGGACTTAATCCTTTCGGTGGAAGTGCCTTTACTACAAGTATTAGTTGCGCCTCGTGTCCAGTACCACCATTGAGTAGCATAAGTATAGAAAATATATTAGATGTCACCGCTACCATAAATTGGATAGCTCCGGATCCAGATGCAGATTACCTGATTGAGTTGGGACCAAATGACTTTGAGCCTGGCAATGGTGATTCCCTTTTATTTCAGGGCAATACCAGTGGTCCCCTAAGTTTGAGTCAAAAAACGGCTTATTCTTTTTACCTGACCGCACTTTGTGCCAATGGGGATACCAGCCAAGTGATAGGACCTTTTGATTTTGAGACGTCTTATACTTTAGATGTAGGTGCAGTCGCTATTCTTGCTCCTTTTACAGATTGTGATTTACCAACTAATGATACGGTGATTACTTTATTAAAGAATTTTGGAGCTGCGCCGCAATCCCTAATTCCTTTTGCTTATAGCGTCAATAGCGAACCCGTGAATATTGATATGCCAAGAGATGGCATCTATACAGGCGTTCTAGGAAAAGATAGTACGGATATTACCGAATTTGATGCCAGAACTGACTTCTCTAATCCAGGTGCTTATTTTGTAGAGGTGTGGACAGAAGTAGAAGGAGATAGTGACCCAATGAATGATACAACTTCGCTTGTCATTTATAGTATTCCAACGATTAATGAGCTACCTTATGTAGAAGACTTTGAAAGTGCTTTTTCAGGTTGGACAGTTGGAGCGGATAGTGAAAACCCTAGCTGGGAGGTCGGTGCACCAACCGGAGGCGTAATCAACCGAGCGGCAAAAGGACAAAATGCCTGGGCCACCAACTTGAATGGAGTGAGCAATGCCAGTGAGCAATCTTTCTTAGTGTCTCCATGTATGGATTTTAGTAGTGTAGCCACAGATCCTTTGATTGCTTTTCAATTGTGGTCTAGTACTGAAAGAGATGTAGATCAATTTTGGTTAGAACAGTCAACAGATGGTGGTATGAGCTGGGAGCGAGTAGAAATGATTTCTTATAACGGTAACTTCCAAAGCTTTACGGGTGATAGCCCCGTAATAGATTGGGAGCGGCAGTATGGTCTTTTAAGTGGCTTGGCTGGAGAAGCAGATGTACAATTGCGCTTTGTCTACTTTACAGATTTTGCTACTCAATTAGAAGGAGTCGCTATAGATGATATTCAGATTTTTGAAAAAGGAGCAACAGACCTTTTATTAAATAGTATATCTACCGTTAACGAGCCTGCTTGTGTCACAGCGGATAATGCTTTATTAGAACTTACTGTTACTAATATAGGGACAGAAAATATTACTGATTTTACTTTCTCTTATCAGGTGTTTGGAGAACTAGTTGCTACCGAAACTATCAGTGGCTTAAATATAGGAGCAGATCAATCAGAAATATTAGGGATTAATATTCCCGTAGATACTTTTGGTGTAACAGATATTTTGGCTTGGATTAATACCCCAGCTGATGTCAATCCCGCAAATGACACGATGCGTTTTGAGGTAGTTGCTACCTTTCCTGCTCCTTTTTCTGAAGATTTTGAATCTGGCTCCTTACCTAAGGGATGGGACGTTAATACCAGCAATAGTCTAGTAACAAACGGTCATGGCAATAACTCTTATGTTTTTGCACAAAACCTACGCCTACAATCACCACAATTAAGTTTGACTTCTCCCTTCGTTGGGCCTGTTCAAGCTGGAGATAGCCTCAGTTTCGATTATCGTTTTGTTGACTTCATTGATAATTCAGCTAAAGCTTTAGCCGTAAATGACCGGATGCAAATTTTAATAGCGCGTGGTTGTGATGGTGATTTTGAACTTATTTCTACCATTAATCAAAGTACCCATACGACTACTGATGCCTTAACAAAGCTAAAATATGGTTTGGATGACTATGCTGGAGATATTGTTCGCATCAGAATTACCAGTACTTGGGGAGGCGGTAATTACTGGATCGATCTAGATAACTTTGAGATTCCTCGTTGTGACGGTGATCTCTTCTTAGATGTGAGCTTCTTAGACCAGGTTGACCGGACGGAGTTGACTACTGTTGTGCCACTAGAAGGTATTGGTCCTTATGCCTATGAATGGAGTACGGGGGAGACGACGTCCAGTATTGTTACACCAGAAGAGGGAACCTACGAAGTAACGGTCACAGATCGCTTTGGTTGTACGGGGACCTTTAGTAGAATAGTTGTTTCTGTAAACAATCCAACAGAATTGGCAGGCGTAGAACTATTCCCTAATCCAACTAAACAATCCAGTCAGCTACAGTTGCAATTTGAGACGCCATTAGATGCACAAATACAACTCTTTAACGCGATCGGACAACCTATATTTGAACGCCAGGAACGGAGTGTCCAGCAAGCTAGTATTGACCTCAACCTTGCAGGCCAACCAGCTGGCCTTTACTTTGTGAAAGTCACAGCAGCTGGCCAATCTACAACTAAGCGATTGTTGTTGATGCGATAATTTATTCAGTAAAGAATTGACCTGAAAAAGGAGGAATGTCGTTTAGGTATTCCTCCTTTTTCATTTCTAGCTGACCTAAATGAAGTTGTCACTTCAAAAGCGCTATCAATCAATACTGGGCTAAACTATTTTTTTCTAATATTGTATCCTTTAAGAAGCTATTTAAATAGTTTCTAACTAGAGAAAAATTAAGGCTGAGGATCGTCCTACCAGCATCAAAGAAACAAATTGGAATTTATGAAGATTGGAGTCGTCTGTTATCCTACTTACGGAGGTAGTGGAGTAGTTGCTACAGAATTAGGATTAGGCCTGGCTAAACGTGGCCATGAGGTTCATTTTATCACCTATCGGCGTCCGCCAAGACTCAATCATTTTCAAGAAAATTTATTCTTTCATGAGGTGGATACAGATGATTATCCCTTATTTGAATACACGCCTTATGATACAGCCCTTGCAAGTAAACTAGTTGATGTAGTTAAATATGAAAACCTAGATTTACTGCATGTACACTACGCTATTCCACACGCAGCAGTAGCCTATATGGCAAAAAAAATCTTATTAGCTGAGGGACGTTATGTTCCTACGATTACTACTTTACATGGTACAGATATCACTTTAGTTGGTAACAATAAAGCCTTTGCGCCGGTAGTAGCTTTTTCGATTAATAAGTCTGATGGTGTTACGGCTGTTTCAAAAAGTTTGAGAGATCAGACTTATGATTATTTCAATATTAAAAATAAGATTGAGGTGATCTATAATTTCATTGATTTTGATCGGTTCAAAAGAGGCAATAAAGATCACTTTAAAAAGGCAATTGCTCCAGAAGGAGAGCGCGTATTAGTCCACCTATCTAATTTTAGAAAAGTAAAACGCGTAGACGATGTCATTAAAGTTTTTGCTAAAGTATACGAGCAAATGCCCGCAAAATTGCTGCTAATCGGCGATGGCCCTGAACGTCGTAATGCAGAGCAAACTTGTCGAGAATTGGGCCTTTGTGACCACATCCGATTCCTTGGGAAACAAGATGCAGTAGAAGAACTTTTAGCGGTGTCAGATTTAATGATCCTTCCTTCGGGTAATGAAAGTTTTGGTCTGGCTGCACTTGAAGCAATGGCCTGCGAAGTACCCGTTGTCTCTTCCAATGCGGGAGGATTGCCAGAAGTGAATATTCATGGAGAAACGGGCTTTTTAAGCGAAATAGGAGATGTGGATAGTATGGCTAAAAACGCACTACATATTTTAAAAGACGAAGAAACTTTAACCGCTTTTCGCAAACGTGCGCTGGCCCGTGCCAAACAGTTTAATATTGACGAAATTGTACCTCAATATGAAGCTTATTATGAATCCATTCTTAAAACGGCTGTTTATAAAAATATTCCGCAGTAAGAGGCTTCGATGTCCTTAGGTACCTCAGGTGGTTTAAGATTTGCAGTAACAACAAAGAATCGGCCAAGCATTTCTTATAATTATTCAACCTAAAAGGCTAATTTTGCCCCCCTTGGAACTTTCTTACCAAGAAATGGGGTTATCTACGATAATCTTGAATAATCAGAGATGGACTTATTGAAGGCTAGCCAAGTGAGCTATTCTCCAATAACTACCAAAAAGAAAAATTGAATCCATGATCAATATTACGCTTCCAGACGGCAGTGTGCGTCAATACGAACCAGGGACAACTGCTATGCAAGTAGCAGAGTCTATTAGTGCTGGCCTTGCCAGAAATGTACTTTCTGCGAAAGTTGATGGCGAAGTATGGGATGCCTCCCGACCTATCCAAAACGATGCCAATGTCCAGTTATTAACCTGGAATGACGAGGATGGTAAAAATACCTTTTGGCACTCTTCTGCACACCTATTAGCAGAAGCATTAGAGGCTTTATATCCAGGTACTAAATTTGGTATTGGACCAGCAATTGAAAATGGATTCTACTATGATATTGATGCTGGAGATCACCAAATATCGGTTGATGACCTTCCTAAGATCGAAGCGAAAATGACCGAATTGGCTCGGCAGAAAAATGCCTATGTTCGCAAAGAAATTTCCAAAGCCGATGCCGTCGAATACTTCAAAGAAAAAGACGATGAGTATAAGTTGGAGTTGTTAGATGGTTTAGAGGATGGATCTATCACTTTCTATGAGCAAGGAAACTTTGTCGACCTTTGTAGAGGGCCTCACATCCCAAATACTGGAAAGATCAAAGCGGTCAAGCTAATGAAAGTAGCCGGCGCTTATTGGCGAGGAGATGAATCCAGAAAAATGCTCACTCGTATTTACGGTATTACCTTTCCAAAAGCCAAAGAGCTAAATGCCTATTTAGAACTTTTAGAAGAAGCCAAGAAAAGGGATCACCGGAAATTAGGGGCTGAATTGGAGCTTTTTATGTTCTCTGAAAGAGTAGGTTCCGGACTGCCAATCTGGTTGCCAAAAGGAAATGCTCTGCGTGAACGCCTAATGAACTTCTTGCGAGAAGAACAAGAAAAAAGAGGTTACCAAATGGTGACTACGCCGCATATTGGTAAAAAAGACTTGTACGTGACTTCGGGGCATTATGAAAAGTATGGAGAAGATAGTTTTCAGCCCATTCAAACGCCACGTGAAGGGGAAGAATTCCTTTTGAAGCCAATGAACTGCCCACACCACTGCGAAATTTATGCGCACCGACCGAAGTCCTATAAAGAACTACCTCTTAGAATTGCCGAGTTTGGTACGGTTTATCGGTATGAACAAAGTGGAGAGCTACATGGCCTTTCTCGCGTAAGAGGCTTTACACAGGATGATGCTCATATTTTCTGTACACAAGCTCAGTTAAAAGATGAGTTCTTAAATGTACTTGATCTGACGACTGTGGTGCTGAATAAAATGGGCTTTGCAGAATTTACAGCTCAAATCTCACTAAGAGATCCTGATAATCCAGCCAAATACATCGGTACCGATGAAAACTGGGACGCTGCCGAAAGTGCGATTATTGAAGCGACCGAAGAAGTAGGTCTTCAAACCACTCAGGTGAAAGGTGAAGCTGCTTTTTATGGACCTAAGCTGGACTTTATGATCAAAGATGCTATTGGTCGGTCCTGGCAATTAGGTACCATTCAGGTAGATTATAATCTTCCAGATCGGTTTGATTTGGAATATACAGGTTCTGATAACCAGGCACACCGCCCGGTGATGATCCACCGTGCACCTTTTGGTTCCATGGAACGCTTTATTAGTATTTTGATTGAAAATACAGCGGGTAAATTCCCCTTATGGTTGATGCCAGAGCAATTTGCATTGTTGCCGATTAGTGATCGTTTAATTCCTTATTGTGAAGAGGTCTTACAAACTTTAGCGCAGCATGACATTCGTGGATTTGTAGATGATCGCACAGAATCTATTGGCCGTAAAATCCGAGACACTGAATTAAAACGTATACCTTATATGTTAATTGTTGGTGATAAGGAGGTCGAGAATGGGCAGGTTTCTGTTCGTATCCAAGGCCAAGGAGATATTGGAAGTATGAACGTCGAGGATTTTGTCGCACACTTCCAGGAGCAATTGGAAAAATAAAGCTGCTTTTTAAGACCAGGGCCTAAATTTAGGTGAATCGAATATAACTGAGGTTTAGGTTATAATATTGTCAATAAGACCAGATTAAAAGTTAAAGTTCCATTAAACATATTTGATATTTATTGAATTTGTGCTAATTAATACTTAACTTTTGGAATGTTAAATGCGGATTTCTATACACTAAACGTTGAAATCCTTTTTTAAAATAACTTACATTTGTGTTAGCAAACTACAATTAGACTACTTTCAATCCCGAAAACAAGAACTGAATGAAGCATTTTTTACCCGTACTTTTTTTATTTCTAGTCACATCCCTGAGTATTGCGCAAAGCAACACTTGGAATAGTACAGCGAACCAACGCTCTACCAGGACTATTCTAGAAAGTAACAATCCGATTCAAATTTTTCCCAATCCAGCTACCTCTTACATCGGTATTACCGAAGTGAAAGGCGTTCAGAAGATTCTTATCTTCAACTTGGTAGGTAGAAAAATGAAGCAATACGAGAATATTGCCAAAGACAGACAGTATTTTATTGGGGACTTGCCCAAAGGCATGTATTTAGTTCAATTACTAAACCAACAGAATAAAGTCATTACAACGAGACGCGTAAGTAAACGATAATTATTTACTTATAATAGTCTGAAAAGAATTCTGGTAGGTGCCGTAAAGCAGCCAATTCTTTATAGACCGAACGAGCTTCAGCAGCGGGATAGCCGAAATAGGCTTTTCCCGCTTCTAAATTTTTAGAAACACCTGACTTCGCCAAAATGACCACTCGGTCACCGATTTTTAAGTTTTGTGCTACACCGACTTGTCCATACATAATCACATCGTCTCCAACTTTGGTATTGCCACCAATACCAACTTGACCAGCCAATAAGCAACGTTTCCCCAATACTGCATCGTGACCAATATGTACTTGTGCGTCCATTTTAGTGCCAGCACCAATGATCGTATCACTAGACACCCCTTTGTTAATGGTACATCCTGGACCTATATCAACATGATCTTCTATAATTACTCGTCCACCGGAGCGCCACTTTGTATAGCCCTCAGGCGTACGTTTATAATAAAAAGCCTCTGTTCCTATGATGGCACCGGATTGAATGACCACATGGTCGCCAATAATGGTATGCTCGGCAATGGTAACATTGGATTGGATATGGCAATTTTTGCCAATTACTACATTGGGGCCAATGGTGACATTGGGTTCAATTCTAGTACTTGGATCAATGACCGCGGCTTCACTAATGGCCTCAGAAAGCACATTATAAGGTCGGTAGGTTTGTACAATGGTATTATATGCCTGGAATGGATCTTCACATAGTAGTAGGGTCTTCCCTTTAGGAGCCTTCACTTTTTCATTCAAAATGATGATAGTTGCAGCGGATTTCAATGATTTATTGAAATACTTTTTGACGTCTACAAAAGTAATGTCTCCAGCTGTTACATGATGGATCTCATTGATACCAGTAGCTTGAGCTTTTGCATCTCCAATCAGACTGGCATTTATTTTTTTGGCAATTTCTTGAACAGGAATGGGATTTGGAAATTTCATTGATGTCGTTTGTTTACCACAAAGATGAAAAGAGTCTATTTAAATTCCATTTTTTGGATGTAATTATTTTGAATCCTAAGAAATTGTTCAATATTATGTATAAGTTATAGTTCAGTGCAATTTTAAGTTTCAACGAGGCAAAAAACGTAGACATAGCCTAGCTATGACGAGGCTTTTTAACGAAGTGGAAGCTTAAAAGGGCCTGAAATAAGCTGTAGATAATATTGAACGATTTCTTAAATTAATTTAAAGGCTATTGGAGTAGAAAATTAATCGAAATTTCAATTTATCAAAATGCGAAAAGGAAAAGTACAGTATTACTTAACAGATAAAGGGTATGGGTTCATCAGAGACCTGGAGAATCGGGAAGAATTCCATTTTTCAAAAAAAAATATACTTAATAAAGTAGTTGAAAAAGACCTGGTAGTTTTCGAAATAAATGAAAACAAACAAGGATTACATGCCATTAAAGTTCGAAGGATAACTGCTGGAAGAGGTGAAAAATAAACGTTTATTCTTTTTCTTTCGTTTCTTTTTTTCGCTTTAAAACGCTTGAAAATGCTCGAATAATACTATCAAAAATACTTGTATCAATCAAATAATAGGCACTAAGGCATAATGCCAGGATTAAAGTATTGATGATTGTCTTCACCAAAATACCATTATCAAAAAGCGCTTGACACCATTCACTTAAAAAGAAACCAGTCAAAGACACTACAACGTATAATAGCATCTTTTTGATTGGATAGTTGATTTTATAATTCCGCTGGCCAGTCCTGTAAGTTACATAGGCCATGAATCCATAACAAGCTAAGGCTGCCCAGGCAGGGCCATAGATATTTATTTGAGGAACGAGGATAAAATTCAAAATCAGGGTAATTGCGGTACCTCCTAATGCAATATATCCACCTACAATGGTGCGATCCTGCAGTTTATACCAAATAGAAAAGTTGTAAAACCAGCCTAGAAACAAATAAGCCATCAGCATAATAGGGACTATCCCTAAGCCACCACGCAGTTCTTTACCTAAAATATACTGAAGTAAATCTAGATAAAGCATAATTCCTAAAAATGCGAGTGCAGCTACAATTGTAAATGCCTGGGCCACTTGCCCATATACTTCTTTGGCGTCTGAACGATCCGCGTTCCTAAAGAAAAAAGGCTCCGCAGCGTAGTTGAAGGCCTGGGTGAATAAGGTCATTAAAATAGGGATTTTGACGGCAGCACCAAATATACCGACGAATTCCATATTGAGTGCTGCATCTGGCGTAGCATATTCCTTGATTATTGGGATACCAACCATTTGGTTGATAACACCAGCTATCCCCGCAATTAACAATGGTCCTGCGTACCACAACATTTTCTTGATGATCTTGGCATCAAAGGTCCATTTTAAATTAAAATAGGAGGGCATCAAAAGCAGTAACATCACCAAGCTGGCGACCATGTTGGATAAGAAAACGTATTTAATCTG
Source organism: uncultured Saprospirales bacterium (assembly GCA_964021975.1). Lineage (GTDB taxonomy): Bacteria > Bacteroidota > Bacteroidia > Chitinophagales > Saprospiraceae > DATFKA01. Next base: position 13,694 of record CAXIDD010000010.1, read on the forward strand.
CTCCTCTGAATTATAAATCCAACTCATTGACCAGCCAAGCTCTTCAAAATAGGGACAAAGTGCCAAAAAGAATAAGACCAATAAAATGTTTACTATAATATTCGCCATACGGATGGCCGCAAAAACGAGCGGTCGGTTAATTAAACGCAAGCGAGCAAAAGGAATAGCAGATAAGGTATCTGCACCCAAAATAATGGCAAATATTCGAAAGTAGTTGCCTTTGCCTGGATGCCCAAGTTGAAGGGCAATTGGTTCTGAAAAGATGAAAAGTAAGCTTACAAAAAATAGAGTGGTAGCCAACAACAACAAACTACTACTAGCAAATACCTTGTTTAAGTCTTTTTTTTCTTTACCAAAACGGAAAAATGCGGTTTCAATCCGATAAGTAAAGATTACCATTAGAAATGCCGCAGTAGCGTACATGTCTGTCACAACACCATACTCTGCTCTTCCAAAAATTCGCGTTAGAAAAGGTGCCATAATTACATAGTTCAGCAGTCGTCCCAGAATACTACTGACACCATAAATTGCGGTCTCTCCTGCTAACTTCTTAATTAAAGACATAATTTACTTTGGCGATTTTCCTAAAATTCGATAATTTTTCTCAACTATTGCAAGTTCTTTACCGAACGTGGTGTATAATATTTAATTTTTTGTAAAAAATGCTGGATATTGCTGGCTAAATTAATTGCATACATGGATCAGAGTAATTTAAACGTAACCTTACTTAAAGAATTATGCGAAACCCCAGGAACCTCTGGTTTCGAACAACCCATCCGCGCACGTGTCTTGCAAGAGCTCCAAGGCTTGGTTGATGAAATCAAAATAGACCCTATGGGCAACCTGATCGCAATCAAAAAAGGGAAAGCACCCAAAAAAGCTATGGTGGCAGCACATATGGATGAAATTGGGTTCATTACCTCTCATATTGATGAAGAAGGCTTCATCCGCTTTCAACCTATCGGCGGCTTTGATCCCAAAACTTTGACTTCTCAAAGAGTGCTTGTACATGGGAAAAGAGACTTATTGGGGGTCATGGGCTGTAAACCTATCCACATCATGACGCCCGAAGAACGCAAAAAACCAGTGCCACTTAATGATTATTTTATCGATTTGGGAATGCCCAAAGAAGAAGTCAAAAAGCTGGTCTCTATCGGTGATCCCATCACTCGAAAAGGAGACCTGGTAGATACCGGTGCCTGCGTCAATGGTAAATCAATGGACAATAGAGTCTCTGTCTTTATCTTGATTGAAGTATTGCGCGAATTAAAAGACCAGGAAGTACCTTATGATATTTATGCGGTCTTTACTGTACAAGAAGAAGTTGGTCTGCGTGGAGCCGCTACCGCTGCCCACCATATCGATCCGGACTTTGGTTTTGGACTTGATGTGACCATCGCTTTTGATGTGCCGGGATCTAATCCTCAAGATATGGTCTCCCGTATGGGAAAAGGAGCGGCCATCAAAATAATGGATGGATCCGTTATTTGTGACTACCGTATGGTCCAGTATATGAAAAATATTGGAGACAAGCACGAAATTCCCTGGCAATTGGAAATCCTGCCTAAAGGAGGTACCGATACGGGCAATTTGCAACGCTTTGCTCAGAATGGGGTCATCGCCGGTGCCATTTCTATCCCACTGCGCAACATGCACCAGACCATCGAAATGGCCAGTAAATCCGATATTAGAAACTGTATTGATTTATTAAAGGGCACTTTGTCTGAACTTGATACCTACAATTGGAGTTTTGATAATACCGATGGAAATAAAACAGCCGGCTCAGAGAGTGATTGGGCATCCTGGTTGTAATTTTTAGGTTTGAAGTGTTGAGATGTTGAATTAATTTCATCACCTCAACATTTTCACCGATTAAAAAATTGATGACAATGTGGAAAGAAGCAGACAACAAGCTCAGTGCAACCTTCAAATTCAATAACTTTATCCAGGCGTTTGCCTTTATGACCGAAGTAGCCTTTCATGCCGAAAAGCAAGGGCACCATCCTGAATGGAGTAATGTGTACAATACCGTGAAGATCGATTTGAGTACCCACGATGCAGGTAATATCGTCACCGAAAAAGATCAAGATTTGGCCGCAGCCATTACCGAGGTTTATAAAAAGTTTCAATAGGCTCTTTTACTCTAGTATGCTATGCCAGAATTACCTGAAGTCAATACCTTTAAAAAGTATTTCGATAAAAGTGCCTTACAGCAAAAAATCAGCCAAACACTGGTGCATGATGATAAAATCATCCGCAATATGGATGGTGATCAGTTTGCAGAACTGACCAGTGGGCGTACTTTTGTGGATTCTTACCGTCGGGGAAAATATCTTTTCGGTAAATTGGATAATGGGCATGATGTTTTGTTACATTTTGGCATGACTGGTGATTTAAAGTATTACGAAGACGAAATAGAGCAACCCAAGCACGAACGCTTCGCCTTTCATTTTGAGAACGGTTTCAAACTAGGCTTTGATTGCCCTCGAAAGTTCGCGCGCATCCTTTATCTCGAAGATCGGGAGGCCTACATCAAAACAGTAGGACTCGGTCCAGATGTGTTAGAATTAGAAGAAAATTATTTCTTAGAGCGTTGCCAAGGGAAAAAAGGCAGTATCAAAGGCTTTTTACTCAATCAAAAACACCTTGCTGGTGTTGGCAATCTTTATGCCGATGAGATTTGCTATCAGACAAAAGTCCATCCTGCCTCCAGCGTTTCGGCAATTCCAAAGAAAAAACAAAAAGCCATCTACGATAAAATGCAGGAAGTTATTCGCTACGCGGTAAATCGCAATGCTTACTACAAAGATTATCCTGAAGATTGGTTGTGGCAATGGCGGGAAGCAGGGGCGAAAGCTCCCAATGGTAGCTCCCTTGAGATTGCTAAAATTGCGGGTCGTACAACCTATTATTTCCCTAAGTGGCAAAAGTTGTATCAATAAGCTTTAATATTTAAAACCGCATCATCGCCATCGTCTGAACCCGGCTGGCACCAGCCTTGAAACCTGTCAGGTTTATTTTCTCCCCGTATAGGTATTCCAGACCAATGCTAAAAGCTGGTGCCGGCTCGTAAAAGATATTGGCGGAGCCATACAAACAATAATCCAGGTCATCTGCTTCAAAAAGAGTGGCTTCTACAATATTAATGCCACCCAATAAAAAGGTAGAGCTCCATTGGTCAGTCCACTGATGCTCATAAGCCGTAAAGCCACCGTAAACGCCAATGGATTCCAACTCATTACAGTCTGCTTTACAAATCGCATCATAGCCTAAATTCCGTACGCCTCGAATGTATCTGGCAATCCCTTTCCCACCAATCATTTGGAACTTCAAATGATCTGCTTCAGCTACTTGGATACTAGAGGATACCATTAAACCACCGCCCCAAAGATTAGCCGTCTGCATTACATCACTTTGATGATCAAGGGGTGTTTCATATTGTAATTGACGAGCAAGAGCCGCCACCTTAATAAAATTTTGCTGATCATTCCAGCGGAATTTAAATGCCGTGACTAGATCTGGGAGGATCTGTTTATGAATTTCTACTGGACCGCTGACTGTGATTTGCTCAATTGGGTTTTCTAGGGCTAAACTCCAGGTGTGCTGGGCAATCGGATGATCATAACGAAGCAAGGGTACTCGATTTAAGGTGGCACTATTGGCACCTTCAAAATCTACGATTTTAGGTCTAGCTTGAATGTCATAAAACGTAGACCAAGCTTGTCCAAAAGTGAAACCAGCGTAAGAAAAGTAAGCATGTCTAAGTCGAACTAAACCACCTGCCTGATCAGCGTTATTATGAAAATCGACCTCGATTCTAGCTTTTAAAGGCTGTCCATTTAAGTTGCGCTCCGCTTTGATACCAAAACGAGACTGCTTGGCACTCATATAAAGATGGGGAGAATCTTTGTACCGACCTTCCATCGGAATAATGGCTGGCCGAAACAAATCACTATTGCCCATATCCTGAAAATCAACAGTTGTATTCAAGCGAACGAAGCCGTAAAGATCAATTTTGATCGACTCTTCCTCCGTTGTTTGTGCACTTGAAATTTGTACCAATAGAATAAATACTAAACTTAGACTCCATAAGCGTTTCATGCCTTAACTTTTCAGTTATTGTTAATTGTACACGAAGTTAAACGCTTATGGATTATCGTTTGATGATACTTGTCATGTTTTAGAGGTGATAATACCTAAAATGATAGTGAGCTACTCGATTCATCGAGTAGCTATGGGTTTTTTACTAGCTCATCTGTTCCGAGAATACGATGATCTTTATGTGTATACCAAGTCCGTTTGGCTGGAATCCGGAGGCCATCTGTTTGAACTTCTCCTTCAAGCAGGATGTACTCGCCATCATTGGCCGCTTCATCGTGATAGAAACGGTACCCTTTCATAGCATAAGTTTGGGGATCAAAATAGAAATACCAAATATCGGCACCAACTGCGGGATCATAGGTTACTTTCAACTCTAGCAAATCTTCTCCAAAGAAATTCCGTTGGTTTACGACTGGATCAATGATAGTACCAGGGTCTTGAAGTTTCATTGGTAGGCCCCACAGATAAGTGTAGTAGTTTCGATACATAGTAGCTCTGTCACAGTCTAGACGGAACTCCTGAATCGTTGCTTCGCTTAAATCAGATTTACCATTGAGCATGGACCAACAGCTATCTGATTGGATGCCTCGGTGTAATTCATTGCGGCCTACTTGTTGGGTTAGTGCAAATTGATCTTCTAAGGGGTTCCAATTCATTTTAGTAGACCGAAAGCTATTGTTGGGTCTACTTTCGTAGAAACGCCAATCCAAAGTTTGTGTTCCCCAGAGGCTATCTGGGTCATGATAAGTAATGCTTTGTTCTAGTAATGTTTTCGCTGATATATTGGCGGCTACCTTAGTCCAGTCCGATAAACTTTGTTGATTCATACGGACGTAATGGTCATTGCCTGCTTGTTTGGCCAGAACCAAAGAACGCTCCATTGTTTTTAGGGCAGCGGCTTTATACCCTAATTGATCTTCGATGATGCCTTTATAGCGTAAGATGCCAAATTGCTCGCCATCTAGTTCTACCTTTTTTTTGATCCATTTTAAGGCTTGATTTAAATCTTTACCATTTTCCAAATAATAGCGAGCGGCCTGATAATAATCATTTCCACTAGGGTGATCGGAAAGTATTTCTGTAATTTTTTCTTCGGCAGAAGTTGCTGTATTGAGTTGGATAGGCAGTCGGACTCTGGTATAATCCCATTCTACAGCCAGCTCAAGCTGGTCATAGCCAATATTCATCATTCGTAGCTCCATGGTTTGGATACTTTCAGTCAGTTTTTCTACGGGGGCTTCTACTCTTACTAAGTCCAAGGCCTGTTTATAGCCTCTGGCGCCCCAAAGACTGGTGTCTTGATTGATGATCCAAGTCCATTCTTCAGGCCCAGGGATGGTCAATAGTGCAAAACTTCCCGGGCCAAGACTCTTCCCACCGATATTTACAGGGCGGTCAAAATGAATTTTAGTGACTTGATTGGCTCCGATCGGCAGAGCGTCGTGTAGGG
>CAXIDD010000011.1:0-19222 GCA_964021975.1 uncultured Saprospirales bacterium
GGCAAAATTGCTGCCGCAATCTCTAAATGGGTGTTTTAACTCTTGATTCACATTATATACCTTTTTATATAATTGTTCTAACTAACTGATAAGCCATGATTTAGCACTGAATCATGGCTTATTTTTATTTCTTTTTTAAAAAAATAACGAAAAGTAAAACCGCTTACCAAGTTGCCTTCGTAATTGTTAGTGAAAGTTAATTAATAATACCTTTTCGAAAAAACAGCTAGCCGGTATTATTAAAGCTTTTTAAATCTTCAACAATTAAACACAAATTAAAATGACTAACAAAAAGAACTGGCTAATAACGACAATGATCGTTTGTGCCGCAACAATCGGAGCACTTTGGGCAGCAGATCACATTGACGCACCTGCTGTAACTTCTACTACTTCTGATATTACTGATTTTTATGCCTTTGCCAGTCCAGCTAATGCCAGTAATTTGGTATTTATCGTAAACTCACAAGGCCTATTATCTCCAGCAGCTTCTTCAGGTGCTAGCTTCGATGAAGACGTAATGTTTGAATTCAACATTGATCAAGATGGAGATGCCGTCGAAGATTTAGTGATTCAAGCTACTTTCATTGATGGAATGATGCAAGTGTATGGTCCTGTAGCGCCAACAAGTACTGGCCAAAATACTCGGATTGCAACGAACCAACTAGCAGCCGAAGTATCTATTACACCTTATGGTTCTAGTGCCCGTACTGATACTGGTGATACTGGTATAACTGCTTTTGCCGGACCAAGAGATGATCCGTTCTTTATGGATTTTGCTCAATATGGTGAGATCATTGCGGGTAATGCTTCTAGCTTTAACGACCCTGGATCAGATACTTTTGCCGGAACCAATGTCCTTTCTGTAGTAATTGAAGTACCTAAGACACTTTTAGGAACGGTAGCTAGTGTTAATACCTGGGTAGAAGCCAAACGAGCGCAGTAAGCACTGTCTAAGTTTTCAATTTCAATTTTTATCAACAACTTTTTAGAATGACTAAGTTGGACCAATTAGTCCCTGGACTCCTTGTGTTCGCTCAAAAAAATAACCAATGAAAAATAGATTATTATTAGGTCTTATGATGGCCTTCAGTTTCACCCTACTTTTTACCAGCTGTAATGATGATGACAATGTCATGGATCCAGGTGAAGCGACCAACAACAATACTTATGTCCTGGAAGATATGATGGGAAGACCAGCCATCAACACCGTATTTGTAACAGGCAGCGACAAGGATGTTTTTAACACGACTTTGCCAGCTGATCAAGGCGCTGCTTTTGGAACTAAATTCAACGATCGTCTATTAGCGCTGAATGCAGCTTATACAACCAATGCATTAGGCTTAGATGCAGTAACTTTTACCAGCGTTCTTGCAACAGACGTCTTAACGGTAGACCTAGTAGGAACCACTACATTCTTTGACGGCGTGAATGTCCTAACAGGTCGTGCACTTGCTGACGATGTAATATCGACCGAGCTTTTACTCATCTTTGGTGGTCCTGATGGATCTGCTAATCCCGGCTTAACAGACGATAATGTAGACAGTAACGACAAGGCCTTTTTGAGTAGCTTCCCCTATTTGGCTGCTCCACACTAGAAAGCGCACAAAGCTATTTAAATCAGTTGCTCTTATATTTTATTGGAGCAACTGATTTATTTCTACTACCAATTTCTCATCCAAAACAAGCTTAATAAAAATATAATGAAAAAATTAATCTGGTTTATACCTCTAATCATTTTAGGTGCTTTATTTATCCTACGCACACCTCAGCAAAAGATTGTAAAAGCTAGCGATTATGAATTTTACCTAAGTCCAGAACATTTAGCAGACGCTCAGAAAACACTGGATGCCGAAATAAGTTTCTGGGAACAGAAGTTAGTCAAAGCGCCCAATAATCATGTTTACCAAAAGAAAATAGCGGGGCTATTCGCTCGTCGATTTAAAGAAACGGGGAGTATTGAAGCCTTGCACCAATCCGATAGTCTATTGCATTTAGTCAATAATCGGATTCCAAATCAAGTAGGCGTGTTGCACAGTCTGGCCAGCAATGCCATCACGCAGCATCAATTTCGAGAAGCAGAACAATATTTAAAAGAGGCACTAGCCGTAGGCGAAAAAAAATTCATCAGCACTTTGTTGCTAACTGATGTACAGTTGGAACGTGGTCAACGTAGTAATGCGCAGCAAAATCTAAAAGAAATTGCTTCGGCCCAACACTTTGACTATCTAATCCGAGCTATGAAATTTGAGGATGAAGTAGATAATTTAGACGGTGCTATTAAATACATGGAACAAGCAGCTGCTAAAGCAGAAAAAACAGGAAATGCAGCGACCCTAAACTGGTCTTATTCAAATCTAGCAGATATGTATGGCCATGCTGGTCGCATCCAAAAATCTTATGAAACTTACTTAAAAGCGCTAAATTATAATCCAGCAGATTTACATTCCTTAAAAGGAATTGCCTGGGTTGCTTTTTCACATGATCACAATATCAGCGAAGCTAAACGAATTTTGAAAAATCTAAAGGAAATACACCCAATCCCTGACTATGATTTATTACTCTCTGAAATTGCCATCTACGAGCAAAAAACCGAGGAAGCAAAAGCCTATGAAACAGCATTTGTGCAACAGGCAAGCAATCCGCTCTACGGTAAAATGTACCAAACTTACCTGGCTGAATTAGATGCAAAAAGTACACAAGCCACTATTATGGCGCAAGCTGAAGTAGCCGACAGACCGCATCCAGTCCTCTACGATTTATTGGCATGGACAGCATTTCAAAATGGAAATACCCAAGCTGCAGTTGATCTATTAGAAAAACATGTGTTAGAACAAACAGGTGAACCCATCGCAGCTTATCACGCTGGAATAGTTTTCAAAGCTAATGGGCAAAAAAAGGAAGCTAAAAAATACTTAAAACAAGCTAAAGAAGCAGCCTTTGAACTGGGCCCCGTGCTCAGTCAAGAAGTAAACAAAGCACTACAAGAACTATAATTAGGTTGTTTTAATAGTTGGGAGATTTTGGTATTGGATCGAAGTATAAATCTTCGACCATTTTGGTGACAAGTTATCCTGGGGAGGAGCAAACTTGTCACTTTTTATTTTAATAGTTCCTGAATTAAAGTCCTAAACTCCGGAGATTGATACATTTGTTGACCATTATGACCAATGCCTTCCACAATTACCTTTTGATGCTGATGCGTATTTGAGTAATTAGTAGTAATCCATAGATGGGCATTTTCCCCACGTCGAAAACGAGAACTATCCAATAAGGTGGCCTCACAATCCCTAGTATTTAAACTTGGATCTGATCCTGTGCCATTACCCAACAAATAGGTGACTTTACGTTCAACTAATTGCTGATTGAAAGTTGTTTCCATTACACCATCCAAATAGCTAGGAACATTGCTATAACCGAAAGGCCAAAGTGCAAAAGATCCACAGCCAGTTGGAGCCACAAAGGACTGACTGTTTTCATCATAACGTACTTCATCTGGATAATAAAAGTATTGGCTATTGGCTACCACGTATTCAAAGGCTAGCTCTGAATGTTCGTTTTCTGCCCGATTAGAGGCCGCATACAAATGGGTCCAAAGCCCTCCTGAAGAATGACCGGTAATAATGACCTTTTTTAAAACTGGAAACCGATCTTTATTAGCTAATTGAGCAATAATGGCATCAATTACTTCAAAAGAGGAGGTCCCCGAAACATCATCGGAACGTTCGCCTTCTCTCCAGGCAGAAGTAGTCCGCCAATAGATTTCTCCAGGACTGGCAGCTGCTTGATCTTTAAAAAAGGGCGCTATGAGTACAGTGCTTTCCGAAAGAGCTGTAGTATTATAAGTAGCGGTTAAAAAAGAGAAATATTCATCTGCATTTCGATTTTGGCCATGTACTACGATGACTGCATTTTCTAATAATTCCCATTTAGCATTTTCTAAAAATATGGGATAATTACTAAAGAAATCAAAGTTAGCTTGTGGACCTATGTTCAGCGTTTGCACGCAAGCATCAGAAGCAGTAGTGCACGGTGACAATTGCGTAATTTCTCCCTGGTCCAAGGTAGTAAAATCTAAAAGAATAGCTTCTTCTAAACTTTCTTGCCGAGCACCAATAACACTACGACTTACGGTTAAGGTATGAGTAGTGTTAAAATCAAGACCATTGGTAGATACAATTGCTTTAGAGGAAGCATTAGAATAACGGAAATTTACAGGTACTTCATTCCCATTCGTCTTAAGCGTAAAAGCAGATTCAAAAGCGGGAATATCTAAGGCTGCAGAAAAAAGCAATTCAATTTCGGCATCAACAGGAACATTGATAGTGCCATCCACCAAATTAATTCCATTGATGGTGATCCCGAAAAGGGAAATAGGATCTACCTGTGGTGTATCTTCTTCACAAGACCAGGTCAGTCCAATGAGTAAGATCAAGCTTAAGATAATTTTGATTTCCCGTAAGGTAGATCCTATTCTTTGCATAATAATATTTGATTAATTAATTCTAAAATGTTGTTCCATCAGATTTCAAACCTGGTGAGAAGGTAGCGCCATTACCAACTGCGGTATGCAGCATAAACATACCCGTCAAATCTGGTGAACGCGTAATGGATTGGTCTGATCCAAAACTCAGTCCCATACCCTCAACTTCTGTATCAAAAGTTAAAAAGACATCACCATTGGTATCTAGGATGGTAATTTTATCTCCACCATTCGATAAATTCATATTTCCAGTCGTGGAAACACCTACTTGTGCCCCGCCAAAGTTGCCGGTAGGTGTACCACCTCCGAATAATACATAAACGCCTCCGGGAGGTACAATTGTTCCAGCAGGAAAGACGTGTCTTGGTTCATTTGATGCCAAGTTATTCTCATCAAATAAGGTAAACCCACTCAAATCTACGGCTTGTTGACTATCATTCACAAACTCAATAAACTCATCGGCAGAGGCACTACGGGTACCGTCTCCATTCACATCACCTGCATCTCCTCCGGGTGGATCGAAAAGGACTTCATTAATGACAAAACCAACCCCCATATCGACCATTGTACTTGGGAAGTTATTACCATCTGTAAACTTACCAGGTGAATAAATCAATTCACTGTTGGCGATGGTATGTGTAGTATAAGGACCATTAATATCAGGTGAACGAGTAATGGATTGATCCGTCCCAAAGTCGAGTCCGGCTCCATCTGTTTCCGTATCAAAGGTCAAAAACTCATTACCATCTAAGTCTAAGATGGTAATTTTATCCCCTCCGTTACTCAAATTCATATTTCCAGAGGTTGAAACGCCAACTTGTGCTGTACCGAAATCTCCAAAGGGCGTTCCACCACCAAAGAGTACATAGACTCCTCCAGGAGGGATAATTGTCCCATCGGGGAAAGTATGCCGAGGCTCATTATTGCCCAATGCGGTATTGTCGAACAGTCTGAAACCACTTAAGTCTACTTCCTCATTAGAATCATTGACGAACTCAATGAATTCATCAGCAGAAGCACTTCGGGTACCATCTCCATTGGCATCACCAGCATCACCACCCGGTGGATCATATAATACTTCATTGATAATAAATCCTTGGTCAGGGAAACCATCTCCATTAGAATCTAAATCATCGTCGGTAATCACTAAAGTTACTTCTTGAGGGTTCAGTTCTTCTGCATTTTGTAGGCTAGTAATCTTGACAATCACCTCTTCTGGGCCTTCCAACTCACTATCTTGTATTCCGGTTAAGGTAACAGAAGCACTAAGTTCTCCACTAGGGATGGTGACAGATTCTGCACTCACACTAAAATCAGAGTCTTTTGTTGCATCACCTTCAAAACTGAGATTGACCGTTACGTCCTCGCTTACTTCCTCACTTAAATTGACTAATACGGTAGCACTACCTTCAGCCTCCTCAAAAGGACTACCATCACTGCTAAGAGTTACATTAGCAGGAATGAACGGCGCGGTCGTGAAGCTTAGGGAGAAAGGTTGTCTCAATTCTTCTCCACCTTCTCCCCAAGTACCTGTACCAACGGTAATGGTGTATACTGTCTCGTAGGCGAGGCGAGTATTCATAGTGAAGGTGACAGTAGAACTCGTATTGCTATAGTCCAAAGTGTAGTCTGCATCACCGGCAGAAGAGGTGAAAGAAAGGGCAGATTCAAAACCACTGATATTTAGCGTATGGGAAAAAATTAGTTCAATACTAGCTTCCGTATCTACATCTATGATACCATTTTGCACCTCTGCACCTTCAATGGACTGACGAAGTACCCTCAAGGTATCATCTATAATCATGGCTTCTTCTTCCTCACACTGTGTGAATAGAAGTAGAGATGCCACAAGGAGCAGTGGCTGAAAAAGCACACGCATATTTATTTTATATTTCATATCGATTTATTTTTAAACTTAAGATAAAGTCAACTTCATAAAGCGTTTAAGAGTTGACATCCGTTGGATCAAAGAAATTAGGAATTGGATTAGGCACATTAGCATTTCGATCCAGTTCTGTCTGTGGATACAAAAACCGCTGGGGCAATTGCCCACCCGTATTCGGCATAATGGGTACGCGTACATTAGTTTCTTGCTCCGTACGACGCATATCATTAAATCCTTCAATTTGGCCGTAGAAGGTAACATAGCGCTCCTCCAAAATTTCTCTCAGTAAAGCATTATCTTGACTTAGTCCATCGGGGTTTTCCATACCACCATTTGCAAAGTCTGCCGGTACATAATCATCATATTGTACCTGAGCCAAATCTACATTGGTGAGATAGCCTCCGGTACTCATAAAGCTTCTAAAAGCATTCAAGCGCGTAAGGCCTTCCGCAAAACCTTGCGTACGGAATCCAGCTTCCGCTAAAATCAATAAGTTCTCCTCATAGCTTACCAAAGGAGCAGAAGCAGTCTGGGCTGCGAATCCATCTATTGTATTAGGTTGTACACCAATACTATTGGTAGTAAAATAAAAATTAAATCGTCCGGTCTCATTCGTCTTGGCATTTCCACGATAACGACTGAAATCAGGACTAGCCATAGCATCAGATTGGACCATACTGGTAAAGAAATCTGCTGTTTTCACATCAGCACGTCTTACTGCGATAGCGAAAAATTGATAGGTTAGATTAGATTCTTCCAAGCCTGTTCCGTGCGGTGCGTATAAAGCCGTACCTATGGAGCTTACGCCATTTAAAGCAGCTGCATAGGCGTTGGCATAATCACGGGTATGCATATAGAAGCGTGCTTTCAAAGTATAAGCCACCTCCGTCCAAGCGACTGGGTCTCCATCTAAATAGATATCTGCGCCACCAACAGGACGACCGCTACCAGCTTGTAAGTTGCTGATGGCTTCATCTAGTAAGTTTTGGACTTGATCATAAATAAAAGTCTGGTCCTCATAAATTGGATTTTCAATCTCAATTTGACCAGCTTCTGAAAAAGGAACATCTCCATATAATGCGGTTGCAGTACCAAAACCATAGGCTTGTAATACTTGAGTGATGCCTGTGGTGACTGGACCAACGCCTTCTGCTTGAGCTGCTTTTTCGGCTTCTAATGCATTCCTTAAGACATCTACGTAGGCATCAAACCAGAGGCCATTAAAATCACTTGTAGTCAGGGAATAGTTGTAAAAACCGAGGTGTTGTCTATCTAGTCCCTCATAATAGCCCGAGAAAATTCCTGCTCTACGTGCAGTTTCTCCAGTTTGTAAAATGATATTTCCAACTTCTGCTCCTGTCAGAATATATTGATAAGAAGTTTCAGTAGGATTATTTGGATCTTCATTGAAGCCTTCTACTAGTTCACCACAAGAAAAGGTGAGTCCGGCTATTAAGAAGAAATATATAAATCGTTGCATCTTTTTATTTTTTAAAGGTGATTAGAGCAATTGTACTACAAATTAAGTTTGAGACTCAATAAATAGGATTGCGTACCTGGATTGTTAAAATAATCGATTCCTCTAGCTGCACTAATACCTGAAAGGTTGGTATCTGGGTCATTACCTTCAAAGGCAGTCCATAGAATTAAATTCCGGCCGGTCGCTGTAATTTCTATAGAACTTAAGCCTGTTTTTCGGGTAATCCAATCCGAACGCAGTAGGTAAGAAATATTCAACTCCCGCAATCTGGTCCAGGAACCATCTTCAATGTACAATTCGTCATTACCGTTACTGAAAAATCCACCATCTCCATTGTACCATGATTCTGTCAGTGCCACGGGGCCAGCACCAAAGTCTGCGATGTTCCCACGGAAAGTTTCTCCGATATTAATAATATTGCCTCTATAGTCTTTTAAATTACGGGTAGCGGTTTGTTCATTTGCGGAAGACTCCCAGATACCTAAATCCTGAAGTACCGATTTGGTGCCAGCAAAAATATCTGCACCTTGGTAGGTCTCTAGTAATACAGATACGGTAATGTTTTTATACCTAAACCCTGAAGTAATGGCACCTTGCCAATCTGGGTTAGGGTCACCAATCACACCTTCTTGCTGATCTTGTACCGGGAAGCCATTTTCATCCAATATAGCGTTGCCATTTGCATCTCGCAAAGTTCTGGATCCCCATAGTACACCCAAGGGCTGCCCTTCGATAGCCCGGGAATTAACGGCAGCTAAACCACCTAAATTAATGGATTCTACACCTGCTAAATCGGTTACCTCATTACGTACAGCAGTAAAGTTAGCATTTAAATTCCAGCCCCAGTCTGGTTTATCAATGATCACATAACCTAAATCTAACTCAAGACCTCGGTTCTGAATCTCTGCTCCGTTGGCGTAGACTTGACCGTAGCCGCGTGAATTAGCCACTGGAAAATCTAATAATACATCTTCTGTAACATTATCGAAATAAGTAGATTGCGTAAGAAGCGGAAGTCTGCCCCTATTTCAAATTCTTTTTTACGTTCTGGACGCAAGGCGGAATTCCCTCGGCTTGAGCTAGCTACAAAACCACCATTTCCGTATAGACCTAAATTCAAGTCTCCTCCAAAGGTGTCTCCAAAACTAGGTGAGACAAATACGTTAGAAGTGTTGAACCGAGCAGGTTGCACCCCAACCTCCCCGTAAGACAAGCGCAGTTTACCAAAAGAAAAAATATCTCCTTCTAAATCTCCTAATTGAGAGAATTGCCACGCTAAAGAAGTAGACGGAAAGAGAAAGGTATTGTCAGCATCCCCAAAAGTAGAAGCAGATTCTGCCCGTATGGTGCTTGTTAAAAATAACATGTCCCATCCCGATAAAGTAAGTGAAGAATAGACACCTGCCGTTCTTTCTTGACCTTGCGAACTGGCTACAGATAGGTTTTCTGGCAAGATATTATCCACATCTCTTACTACAGATGCCACATCAGTAAACTGAATAAAGTTAGTTCCGGTAACACCATTAACAGTTCTGGTCCTAGCATTGTAGTTGAAACCTACTAAGGCTGAAAGGTTAAAATTAGATCCTATATCTGTATTGGCTCGGGCAATGTAATCCATATTGAAGATGGTATTGGTAGCCAAAGATTGCTCGTACAAACCGGAGATGAAAGCACCGGAAGCGGAGCCAGGTGTGAAGAATTCATTTCTTTTTTCACTGTAATGATCAACACCTACCCGACCGATCAAATCCAACCAAGTAGTTGGAGAGGAAGTCAGCTCAAAGCTAGTGATAAAACGATCTACCTTCGCACGGTTTTCTTGTTCGTTAATGGTCCAAAGCGGGTTATTATAAGTTGGTGTCCCATCGGCACCTAGTGGCTCGCGGTAAGACCGGTGCCGATTGCCAATTGGAGAAGCATTGCTGTTAGCGAAATAGTCCCCACGGTAACCTGAAATATCAAAATCCGCCGGATTCCTCAATAATCCTAAGTATAGACCAGAAGAATTTGCTCCTCTCTGAATACGATTAGAACCTGTCCGAGCATAATTGGCACTGGCTTTTATTTTTAGATTATCCGTAAAATAGTGGGTCGCATTGAAGCGTACAGTAGAGCGCCGATAATCAGAATTATTTTTCATTATTCCTTCTTGATTCATATCACTCAAACTGAAAAACAGGGCACTTTTGGCATTGCCACCACTAATACTGAGGTTGTTTTCCAGAAAATGTCCATTCCCAAATATTTGGTCGAAATTAGAGTCATGGAAAATGGTCTGGTCATTTTTTTGGATAATAGGATAATAGGTTTGTCCATTTTGATCCACATAGAAGCCGCCAGAAGTGTTGATGTCATCCGGGCCACCCGTACGATCTGCGATACGATCTCCCCAGGAATCCCGTGCTCTTTGGTTGAAGACACCATTGTCTCCTTGTCCAAATTTACTTTGTAAAGGATAGCGCTGGTTGATTACATCCATCGAGTAGGTCGATTTGAAACTTGCCTGGATCTTGCCGCCCAATTGTCCACTCTTAGTAGTAATTAAAATCACCCCACCTAGAGCGCGTGTTCCCCATAAAGCGGCGGCGGAAGCACCTTTTAAAACCGAAATACTTTCAATGTCATTAGGGTTGATATCATTCAGGCGTGATTCCTGCCCGACCCCCCCTCGGTCACTGTTCCCTCTGACATCATTACTGATGGGGATACCATCTACTACAATCAGTGGTTGGTTATCTCGAGTTATCGTAGAAAGACCTCTAATCTGGATATAAGATCCAGCGCCTGGATCACCAGAGTTCCTGGAGATCCGGACTCCCGAAGATTTACCCGAAAGACCATTGATTAAAGTTCCTTCTCCGGATTTCTGAATGGCATCTGATTCGACGGTTGAACTGGCATAACCGAGCTCATCTCGACTCTCTTCAAAGCCCAAGGCTGTCACGACCATTTCGTCTAGCAATTCTGCATCTTCCTGCATGGTGACATTAATAGTATTGCTAGCGCCCACTGGGCGTGTAATGGTTTGTAGGCCAATATAAGTAAAACTCAAAGTGACATTATCTCCATTAATATTGATAGAGTAACGTCCATCTAGGTTCGTGGAAGCTCCATTAGTGGTCCCTTCTTGTAGTACGGTAACACCAATTAGAGGTTCGCCTGCTTCATTACTTACCACACCCGTGATGGTCCGTTGAGCATAAATGCTCTGGGCGCCAAAGGTGAACAGTAAAAGCAGCAGTAATCGTATAATTTGTTTCATAACTACTTGGTTATTGATTTATTAAAAATTATTTTAAACTAGCTGGAAAACTAAAGGGATCAAAGTCCCATAAATAAGGCAATGCGAAATATACAATCAGGCTCAGCAGGACAATCGAAATCAGGTTCATCCAAACACCTGCTTTGACCATATCCGGGATGGTTAAATAACCCGAGCCAAACACGACTGCGTTAGGTGGTGTTGCTACCGGTAACATAAAGGCACAAGATGCAGCGGTAGTCGCCCCAACCATTAATACATAAGGATGAACATCAATCACGAGTGCTAGTGGCGCCAGAATTGGTAAAAGCATGGCTGCTGTAGCCAAATTAGAAGTAATTTCAGTTAAAAAATTCACTGCGGCGATCAAAATAGCCAGTAGCAGAATTAGGGAAACGCCCTCTAAAAGCGTGAGTTGACCACCGATCCATTCGGCCAGACCACTCACTTTAAAACCTTGTGCAATAGCTAATCCACCGCCAAACAAAAGCAGAATTCCCCAAGGAAGTTTCACCGCTTCTTTCCAGTGAATAATTGGACGGTTTTCGGCTTTTGACGCGGGTAATAGAAACAACAGTAAGGCGGCTATTATCGCAATGATGGTATCATCAAGGTTTGGTAGCAATGCATTAAGTAAATAGGAGCGTGTAATCCAGGCAAAGGCCGTTAAAATAAAAATGGATAGGACCACTTTTTCTTCGTAAGAGATAGGCCCTAAAGCATCCAATTGTTTCTTAATCTCTGCTTTCCCACCGGGGAAGGTTTTTTCTTTAAATGTAAAGGCAAAACTGGTCAGATATTTCCAGCAAATGGCCAATAACAAAATGGAGATTGGCAAACCTATCGTCAACCACTTGAAAAAGGTGATTTCAATACCATAGATTTCTTGAACAACACCAGCCAACACCAAATTAGGAGGAGTACCAATCAAGGTTGCAATGCCACCGATGGAAGCACTGTAGGCAATAGCAAGCATCAGTGCCTTCCCGAAGATGGCATTCTCATCTGCTTTGGTGGCTGGATTATCTCGTAGTTGGCTAATAATAGCCATGCCAATTGGCAACATCATTACAGAGGTAGCGGTATTGGAAATCCACATGGAAAGGAAAGCCGTTGCCATCATAAAACCCAGGATAATACTTTTAATATTGGTCCCGATCAATTTGATGATATTTAGTGCAATCCGTCGGTGTAAGTTCCAACGTTCGATGGCAATCGCCAAAACGAACCCCCCGATGTATAGAAATATATAGCGATGGCCAAAAGAGGCCGTAGTTTCATTCAAGCTCAAGCCATTGGT
The DNA here is from genome assembly GCA_964021975.1 of uncultured Saprospirales bacterium. Classification (GTDB taxonomy): domain Bacteria; phylum Bacteroidota; class Bacteroidia; order Chitinophagales; family Saprospiraceae; genus DATFKA01. Next base: position 12,411 of record CAXIDD010000011.1, read on the forward strand.
CAATGGGAAAAGTACAATCGGAAGCAAAGCGGTAGCCGCTATCGGTAGTACTTCTAAAATCCACCAAACTGCTACCCAAAGAGTACTCGCTAAAATGGCATTCGCCGCTGGGCTCAGCCCTTCTGGATGGAAGAAACTCAAGGTTAGTATGAACAATAGTGGTCCTAGAATTAAGCCAATCGTTTTTTTGTTAAATAGCATGCCTATTCTTTATACCCTTGTTAAAAAATTTACTATTTCATTTCAGCAACCACTTGCTCTGCTATTTGCTGGCAAAAAAGTGCATCTGCTTTGGACTGAATGGTGAGGTAAAGTTTCTCCCCATCTTTATCCGTGGTAATTAATCTGTTTGGCAATCCTACGGGAGATTGATCCGTCATGACTGCAAAAAACACACACGCGCTTAGATAGGTCCCTAGAGAAGAAGGATGACTTTGATCTTGGTCATACAAAGGAAAATGTGGGTTAATTTCCCTGGCTTTCTCCCAAGCTAAACCGACTGGTACCACTTTTGCATTGATTTTTTTAGCCAATGCCATATATTCCTTAGTAATAGGATCTTGCATGCTTGGGTCCCATTGCCGAGCCCACGTTAAGTAGACATAAGGCTGGGCACCTGACTTTTTAACCATTTCTCCCAGCAGCGCTCCATAATACATTAAACTATCTGGTGCATCTATTGCACGGCGGGAATGGTCTTGCAAGACGACAATATTGAAGTCGCCTGATTGAATTAGCTCTACAGACTTTAATGCTTTCGCACCTCGGTAATGTTGCCCAAGATTGGTGCCCCCACTGGTAGATTGACGTGTTGTTATAGCTATATCTCGTTCTACAGCCATTTGAGCTACCACTTGTGGAAGGTTCCAGAAATAAGTATAGCTGTTACCAACAAACAAAATATCCTTAGAAACCTTGGACTGAGCACTAAGGGAAACTGTAAATAGAAATAACAGGAAAATTAGTAAACCTTGCTTTTGCATTTAGTCTATTTTTTTGATAGGTCTGGCTAGAAATGAACCTCTGATAAGAGGGCATCATTCCCGAAAAAATTAGTACTTTTAGCTAATGTTGTTTGTTTTGTTTATAGAAAGGCAGAAGCAAATATAAATCAGATAATTAACAAATTAAAGTATAATATTCTGAATTCTTATTTTTTTACAAAACTTTATACTTTTTTACACTTTTTTACACCGCTAAAACACTGATATTGGATAGTTTGCAGGAGCAGTTTATTGAAAAATTAGAGGAACAATACGGACCATGGGACAAGACAACTTCCAGGTTCGGGCCTACTGCTTTTGGGAAAATTGCGGGTGATTTATGTATCAGTGCTAGTCAGTTTAGTAAATTAATTTACGGTACTGCAACAGAAGGAATGTATACGCGCTCTATTAAAAATGTAGAACGGCTTAAACAAAGTATGGCCCTACAAAATCAGCTTGATCAACTGCGCCATTCAGAACAAGCTATACAGGCAGAAATCCAACAGCTTCAAAACAGCACACGCATTGGTCTAATAAAAATACTAGGAATAGGCCTTGGTGCACTTTTATTAGGTGCTTTAATCATGTATTATTGGCCAAAGGCTGAGCCAATAGGCTTTTCACCAAATACAGCTATTAACCAGCATCCATTGACTCCATTTTTTGAACAAGATTTTGATGCCGATTTCGATTCTCCCTATTTACGTGCCTCTGAAGTGCAAGACTATTGCCCTTGCAGCGCTTACGAAGGTCGTTGGTCTTTAAGTGAAGAGTATAAGCTTCCCTTGCCGGGAAATCGCAAACCTGGCGTATACTATATGGCTAAAAGTGCCGATGTTCGGATGAAGTGTGCTAAAAGTGCAACCGGAACAGACAAAGGACGCGTCATGAATGGATATGAATATCTGATCAACGAAATTTGGGTGGATACGTACCAGACGCCACTATCCCCCCTTTATTTTGATAAAGAACAAAAGGCCTACACAGAAGAATTCAATCAACTCCAATTCAGTGAAAACCCTCAGTTTAAAAAGGTAGCAACCATCCATTCCTTCTTTTTTGACAAATTTGAAATATTCCCAGACTCCATTGTCCGTACCGGTGAACCTTGTGGACGTTTTGCAACAGATGTAGACGAACAGCTGGCCGCTCAATACGAAATTGACATCAAAGATATTCTAGAAAATGTCTTAGGAGATTTAAATAAAACGGATTGCCAATCTGCCCCCAATCCTTTCTGTGACCCTAATGACTTGCGTGAAAAAGAAAGTGTTATTGCTTTTGATTGTGTCTATACCATTCAAACTGAAAACCTGGGTATCGGCGGTGGCTACCCTTATCAAAAAGGCTATCGATTGGAACAACAGAATTACGCAGATAATTTAACCTGTGTTTGTGAATGATGATCGCAGTTTAAAACTTCGATCATCAAATCAAAAACTTCGTCTATTAAAATCGATACTGGAGGCTTGCTTTTAAGAAAAAGGGCGTTCCTGGTGTGAAATGAATTTCTTCCACCGATTCGTCTTCTTGAGACAAACGACTTTCCGTAGCAAACTGCGCTTCGTTCCAATCTTGATCAAAAAGATTTTCTACGGTCAATCCTATACCCAAGGGGCCAAAATCATACGCTACATTCGCATCCACGATGAAATAACCTTGCGCTGCAATCGAAAAATCTTCGTTGGCCGGACGGATGTTCATGTACCGATAATTCAAACCAGCACTCCAAGCTTGTGTACCTCGATAATTAATGCCACCAGTGGAGGTCCAATCGGGTGCTAAAGGGATGTATTGTGCGCCTCTAGGTTCGTTAATCGCTCTAGCGTTGGCGTAATTCACATCTGAGTGAATCATCCATTCTGGACTTAATTGTAAGCGCATTCCCAGGTCGATTCCTTTACGGTGACTACGACCACTAGGCTCAACAATACCAGCATCACCGACGTATACAAACTCTTGCTCTGAGTCTAAGTACCAAAGTGCTGCGTGTAGCCAAAGGTTGGGTCTAGGCTTCCAAACGGTCCCTAAGTCTAGCCCGTAAGCAGCGGGTAAGGTTTGGGCCGTTTCTCTTTGCACCACTACTCGGGTATCATTGGAATGAAAACTACGTCCTGCTTTTAAGAAGTACTGCCAATCGGGATTAGCTTGGTAAAAAATATTCAACTTGGGAGATAATTTTAAAGCCTGATCAGCTAAGGAAGTATAATTTTCTTGTAAATCGTCCTGGTAGTTAAAGTTGAATCCATCCAAGCGTAGGCCTGGATTAAAACGCCAATTACCGACTTCGATTTGTGCATCAACAAAACTAAAGACATTAAGCTCATCGACATCACCCAAAGCCAATTGCTCTAGCGTTGTCTGGCGGTTTAAGCTCCGAGACAATTCATTGTTGTCGATGGCATCATAGCGGAAACCTAGGCCGTAATTTAATTCTAAGTCGTTCGTGAGTCTATTGTTGAAAGTTGTTTGCAAGCCGAATAATTGTCGGTTTTCTCCTTGCCGAATTTGATCTCCATTGACAGGATCTTCCAAGAAGAAGGTGAAGTTGGAATACAATTCAAAGTTATAGCGACTGAAGAAAGCATTGGTTTTCACAAACAATTGATCCGAAATACTTTTGCTATGTTCTAAGTTGATATTGGTCCGATCGGTGAATCCACCTTCGGTATCATCTACGCTACCGAAACGACTAATCACTCCTTGATCTACCAATCTCTGAGGGATTTGTCCGGAGGCATTCCATTGGCTTTGGAAATGAGAAAGTCCAATTTCCAACCGCTCCCGGTTAGATAAACGAGCGGTATATTTCCCCATGATATTAAACCTTGAAAACTGCTGTGGCGATTCAAAAGGACCATCATTCAGCATAAATTCGGTAGCTAGATAAGCATCTTGTTTGGGTTGATTTTCTAGTAATTTAAACAGGCCTACTAAACGCTGGTGATTAAACTGTCCAAACTCTAGCCCAATACTGCTCCGTTCTAGAACGTCTTTTGTAGAGAAGTTAACATAACCCGCGGTTGTAAAGTTACCTTGATCGGCATAATAAGGCCCTTTTCCAAAATCAATTTGATCTACCGTTTCGGGAATCAGGAAGTGTAAGTCTGCATACCCTTGACCGTGTGCATGCGAGACCATATTGACGGGCATCCCATCTACATTGATACTGATGTCCGTACCATGGTCTATATCAAATCCACGTAAGAAGATTTGCTCGGCCTTTCCACCGCCCGCATGTTGACCAATCATCAAACCAGGTACTTTGCGCAATATTTCTTGACTATTATTGATGGGTTTGCTGGCAATATCTACTTGTGCAATTTGGCTAAAGGTATTCACATTACCCCTGATACTGATTTGCTTCAGTTCGATTGCTGCTGTGGCCAAGGTAAAATTCAGCTCTTGCGAAAAATCTTCCGCCTGGATAATATAAAATAAGGATTCATAAGCTAGTCGTTGGGTCCGTAAGGTATCTCCAATTTCCACTTTTTCAAGTGTAAACCGGCCATCTAATTGAGAATGGCTATGGACTTGACCATCGCCAATATAAACCAAAACATCCGATACTTTTTCGGATTGGTTATTCAAGAATTGCCCTTTTATTTGTTGCGCTTTCAAAATGGGGGAAAAGCACAATAGGAAAAATAAGCATAGTTGGAATTGCATCTTCATTAGTCTTGTGTATTTGGGTTGTTTCCCCTTTAATTACGTAAGACTTAAAATGCTTGGATTTAAAAATGTGAGATTTATTTAAAAATGTGGATTTGGAGTATAAGGGCTTGTTACAACTATTGCTTATTTATTTTTCCGTAATACCAATAGGATATAATTAGTAAAACAAGAGGGACGGCAGGACCAATAGCTCCGCCATCACCAGCATTTAGATGGAATATTATTGCGAGACTCAAGTCAATGGCGAAGCCCAAATAGGCCAGTTTTTTAATCAGTGGATTTTTAATAATCCAGATCGCAATAATGCCGAGTATCTTTGCTACGGCAAAGGGGTATATTATTTCAGTAGGTACTCCAAGGCTGGTGAACATGTCTGCTACCATCTCGTGTTGAACAAAATAGGTAATCGCTCCAGCTAGAAGCATGACACTAAATATTCCTGTTATAACTCTGTAAATAATTAAATTTCTTTTTTCCATCTTCTTAAATTTCTTTGATTTTGTTAGGCAAATGTAGCTCAAATGCTTTACCTTAGAAAGTAAGTATATATAATATAGTGGTATACAAAAGTATAGCCCAATGACAAACAAAGAAATAAAAGAGGTAAAAACGCCATTGAAGGAACACTTTGGCAACTACATGCTACCCATTAAGGATGCCCTTGAGGTTTTCAGTGGAAAGTGGAAGATTCCAATTATTACGGCACTCAATTTTTACGAGACCTGTGGTTTTAAAGAATTGGAAAGAATTGTCGAAGGAATTACCCCCAAGATGTTGTCCAAGGAATTAAAGTTTTTGGAAGCAAATAAGTTAATCACAAGGGAAGTAAAAAGTACCCGTCCGGTAGAAGTGAAATACAGTATCACAGAATATGGCAAGACCTGCCAGTCTGTGATGAGTGAACTTTATAGATGGGGACTCGAGCACCGAAAAAAATTCTTCAATGTTGAAGAGCAATCTTGGGGCAAATGTTAAGCTATTTAGTTTGTTCAATTTGAAGGATGATGCTTAGTTTCTCTTTATTTGGAGAAGATTTGGTCTATACCCACTTTTGACTCCCTGTTTTCTTCCTCCTTCGGCAGTTGTTTTAAATCTAATTTTAGCTTTCACCTCAATAAGGTAGGGTGAATTTTTCACGTCTAAATCAGTATAACTTGCGTATGTATATTTATCATAGGCCATCACATCAAAGACTTTTGATTGGCCTGTGTTCAACCATCTTTCATAAATAAGTTTTCCATTTATATACAAATAGAGTTTGTTGTTTTTTTGATATTTCTTTGGTTATCAGCATTAAGTTCCTTTTCAAATCAAAATTCCTCCATTGGAATGATCTGTTTATAAATATTATCAAATCTGATTTTCATAATGGATAGTTTATTTCTTACGGAGCTCTAATGCTTAAAATAAGCCACACAAAGTCCATTCACCAATTACACAACTCCAATTAATTCATGCGCTATAAAAAAAGTCTTTAGCAGCAAACAGAATTCGCTACTAAAGACTCTATTGAAATTAGCGTAAGCTCTTTTTGTTATTTCTTAACTCCAGGAACATCCCCCGGCGCAAAGTCCTGCCACCACATCTTACCCAATTTCTGAGCATTTGGAAAGATCTCATCCAAGGTATCACCATCGTAAAGCCGTCCATTTTTCATGACGTACTGGATAGCTTTGGAATGGCGGATATTCTCTAGTGGGTTTTTATCCAAAATCAATAAATCGGCTAGTTTGCCCACTTCGAGAGATCCTAGATCTTGCTCCAGACCGATGGCTTCGGCGCCGATGATGGTTGCTACTTTTAAAGCGTTGTGCTCCGACATTCCACCGGATTGCATCGCCCACAATTCCCAATGGTAACCTAAGCCTTGCAACTGCCCATGACTTCCGACTCCCGCACGGCCTCCGGCCTCTACCAAGTCTTTCACGTAAGTAGCCAATTCTTCAAAAACGTGCTCCTCTTCCATGAACCAACCAGACGTACGCCTTCTGGTACGAGAATCCAGGTTGGAGTGTGGCATAAAGTGCGTCAACTTGGGATCACTGTGTGGATCTTCGTTGGCATAAAAATAATTTTCAGCCCATGGCCCACCGTAAGCGACCAATAAGGTTGGGGTATAAACGGTCCGCGAAAACGCGACCATATCGATCA
>CAXIDD010000012.1:0-19019 GCA_964021975.1 uncultured Saprospirales bacterium
TCCGTGGGCTGTAAAACAACTGCACCGGCACCATCTCCAAAAATAACCGTTACATTTCGGCCTGTAGTAGTAAAATCCAATCCCATAGAGTGCATTTCTGCTCCTACTAACAAGATATTCTTATACATGCCAGATTTAATAAACTGGTCCGCTACAGAAAGGCCATAAATAAACCCTGAACATTGGTTGCGAATATCCAAGGCACCAATTTCAGTTTTAGTAATGCCCAACTCCCGTTGCAACAAAACACCACAACCTGGAAAATAATAATCAGGACTCAGTGTAGCAAAAATGATAAAGTCTACGTCCTCTTTCTGGATACCAGCTCTTTCGATAGCTACTTTAGCGGCCTCAGCACCCATCGTTGTCGTCGTTTCTTTATGCTTTTCACCATAACGACGGGTAGCAATTCCTGTCCGCTCTTTTACCCACTCATCAGAGGTATCCATCACTTTTGATAAATCATCATTGGTTACTACTTTTTCTGGGACGTAATGTCCAATTCCAGCAATCTTGGATCTTATCATATACAGTTGTTTTATTTGGTCATTTTTAAACAACATACCTAATACACAGAAGTATGTTGGCTAAAAGTCTAAACTATTGGTATAATGCTTGCAAAAATACATTCTTAGCCGACAATCAAAAAAGATTTCATAGGAGAGATTGTAAAACGGGGGTAATTGTTCAAATTTAGGGGCTTTATCTAAAAAAGATACCCAAAAAATACTCATTTAGGGGGAACCCAACAATTCTTGTCTAAATTTAAAAAGAAAATCCCTACTAGCAGTTGCTAAAGGGATTTTCCAAATTTTATAAACACCTAAAATTTTAAATTCTTTGAGGTCTTTTATCTTAATAATGTGAATTTACAATTTTATATCAGAAAAACAGGACTTTATTAGTCTGAATTGGTAAATTCTATTGTCCTTCAAATTTGAAAAAACCGACGCTTAAGTTGTAAATAAAACATAAATTGTTTAAACCTTTGCTCGTCTATCAACTTTTTGTTATTTTTGAATATTACTTTTAGGAGCAATTAGAAAAAGTAACATCATTAGCATCCGCAATCTTCTTTCTTTATGAATTTATTGGATAAAGCTTATCAGGCTTTAAAAAAGTATTATGGCTACGATACGTTCCGCCCGATGCAAGAGGACATCATCAAATCTGTATTTAAAGGTGATGATACCGTTGTATTAATGCCTACTGGCGGTGGAAAATCTATTTGCTATCAGTTACCCGCCATTGTTATGCCGGGGACATGCATAGTCATTTCACCGCTTATTTCTCTAATGAAAGATCAAGTGGAAGGGCTCAAAAGTAATGGAGTCGCGGCAGCTTATCTAAACAGTTCACAATCCAGTACAGAAGCCCGAAAAATTGAAGATGCGCTAATCAATCAAAAGCTAGACCTTTTGTATATATCTCCAGAAAAAATTACTGGAGGTAGTATTCTGTCCGTACTGAAGACCATTAAGATCAACTTAATTGCAGTTGATGAAGCCCACTGTATTTCTGCTTGGGGCCATGACTTCAGGCCAGAATACACCAAACTCAAAATGCTTAAACAACAATTTCAAAATATTCCTTTCATAGCACTTACTGCCACAGCGGATAAATTGACCCGGCAAGACATTCAAAAGCAATTGAGCATGGAAGCCCCTAAGGTCTTTATTGCCTCTTTTGATCGCCCCAATCTTAGTCTTACCGTTAGACCTGGTCAAAAACGATTCGAACAAATCTTTGATTTCATTCGGGAAAGGCCAGATCAATCCGGGATTATTTATTGCCTAAGTAGAAAATCTACGGAGAAGCTTGCAGAGAAGCTCAACGGGAAAGGCATCACTGCAGAGGCTTACCACGCTGGCCTCCATCCTAAGGATCGCTCTTTAGTTCAAGAAAATTTCATCAATGATACTACTCCCATTGTTTGCGCGACTATCGCCTTCGGCATGGGAATCGACAAATCTAATGTACGTTGGGTCATTCATTACAATCTACCCAAAAACATAGAAGGATATTACCAGGAAATCGGCCGGGCTGGAAGGGATGGCATTCCTGCGGATACCCTTTTGTTTTACAGTTTCCAGGATGTGATGATGATGCGGGATATGCTGGAGCAATCCAAAGGGGAGAACTCAGAATTGCAACTCGCCAAACTGGATCGGATGCGTCAGTATGCTGAAGCACCTACTTGCCGCCGTCGCATGTTATTAGGCTATTTTAGTGAGGACTTGGATAAGGACTGTGGCAATTGTGACATTTGTAAGGATCCGCCCGAGGCAATCGATGGTACCGTTATTGCCCAGAAGGCACTTTCTGCTATTCATCGCCTCCGGCAACAAGTCTCAATGGGTCTGTTGATCGATGTTTTAAGGGGCTCTTCTCGAAGAGAGATTATTGAAAAGGGCTATCACAAAATAAAAACTTACGGCGCAGGCCGTGATATTCCTCAAAGCCATTGGCAACAATATATCTTACAGCTACTCAATTTAGGATACATCGAGATTGCTTATCATCATTTCAACCAACTTCGACTAACGCCAAGTAGTCAACAAGTACTTTTTGAAGGTCGTCCCGTTTCTTTGGTCATGCCAGCCACCATCCGGAAACGCCAAGAGAAAGAAAAAGAAGCAGCTAAAAAGAAACGTACTGGTACCAGCGTCAACGATGAATTATTTCAATTGCTACGTCAATTACGTAAGCGACTTTCACAAGAAAAAGGAATTCCTCCTTATCGCATCTTTAGTGATGCGACCTTAGTGGATATGGTCCAGAAAAAACCATTATCAGATGAGCAAATGCTCCAGGTCAATGGAGTTGGCGAGCAAAAATTAGCCAGTTATGGAGATGCCTTTAGAGATGTCATCCTAGACTTTGTGCGCCAAAAGACCAATAGCATCAAAGGCTCAACATATCAGATCACTTTACATATGCTTCAATCTGGTAAAAGTGTAGCGGAAATTTCAGAAGAAAGAGCTTTAAACCCAATGACTATTTTTAGCCATTTGGCGCATCTGTTTGAAAATGGCCATCCCGTTGATTTAAGTCCCTACATTTCGATGCCAGAGATAGAATCTATCCAAAAAGCATTTAACTATGTAGAACAACCCATCAAATTAAAAGATGTATATCTTTATCTAGATGAAAAATTCTCCTATGATCAGATCCGTTTAGCTCAGGCCTATCATAACCGAAGTACTCAAGTTTAAGGAAGACGAAAAATAAATGCTACTTTTTCTTCGCTTTAGTCCTTTCGGTGCGCAGCTGGCAGGCTAAAAAATTGCTACTAAAAAGGAATTCGATCTGGGTAATCTGTAATGATACCGTCTACGCCAAGATCTACCAGCTTTTTCATATCAGCCGTTTCATTAACTGTCCAGGGAATGACTTTCATGCCTTTTTGGTGTAAGGTATCTAGGATTGTTTTGCTTAAAAGTGGGTAATAAGGACTATATATTTCCGGCTGGAAGCTAAGTAAACTCAACTTTTGCTCAACATTGCCAGGAGTCTCTACCAAATAAGCCTGTGTAATGTTCGGATCTAATTGATGCACCGCTTCGATCGAACGTACGTCAAAGGATTGTACACAAGTGCGATCAGAAATACCTTTTTCTTTGATCACCGCCAAGACTAATGCTGCAAATATCTGGGGTTCAGGTGTAAACACATTGTCCCAAGTTTTCCGACTTTTTATCTCAATATTGTAATTTGGAAGGTCCCGGCCATTCTCTTGGCAATAAGCCTCTACCGCATCGATCATGTCTGACAACAAGGGCTTAGTAACTTCGATTGGTTCTTGCTCTGGGAACCCTGAGTGCCTTTTACCACAATCAAAGGTTCTAATGGTGGCGTAGTCCATTTCCAGAATTTTGAGACTTTTCTCTTCGTCTGGTGTGATGGTAGCGCCATCTGATTGACTACAAATCTTAGCAGACATCCAAGGATCATGTGAAACCAAAACGAGCTTGTCTTTGGTAATCACTACATCCAACTCCAAGGTCTGTATGGGGTAAGTTAGTGCTTTTAAGAAGGCAGGAATAGTATTTTCGGCCATCAATCCGCGTGCGCCACGGTGACCTTGCCAATCAAAATTGGTGGCTGTATTCGTTGATGCTTCCATATCTTTTTGGGTTGGCTCAGATGCTTTGGGCTGACAATTACTTAATGTAAAGAGGATTAATAAACCAAAGATGGTTTTTGATGAATGCATATTTACTTATTTTTTATCTCAATTTTAATTTCTCGAATGGCAGGGCCCGTCTTTTTATTGGTACCACAAATTGCGCCATCTTTAGCTTTGTTTAAAGACTTTTTACCTTTTAATTTTGCCGCATATTCAACGGTATATTTATCTGCTAACTTTCCAACTAATTTAATTTGAAATCCGATTACTTTACGTCGCTTATCACCAGTTTCCGCTAGTGAACCGTTGGCCATCCATGGAGTTGAGCCCAATTTATTAATAAATAGTCGATAAGTTATAGTCAAATCCGGATGAACAGGATCGGTTAATAAGCGTAAACCTACAAAGCGATTGTTCTCGTAAGCATCAAAACTTAAAACCCCTTCCTGTAAAGCCAAGCTCGAAGATTTTGAAAAATGAGCAACTCCTTGCACATCAAAGTCATCGATTGGACCTAAAGTTTTTTGTGCATTTTCTACCGCCTTAGCAGCATTGATGCGTCCATACCCGTAGAATAAGCTGTGTCCGTCGGCATCGTAACGGCCCGTTTGCTTATCGATTTTATCACAAGAATTCCGGATAATTTGTTTTACATCAGACCAGCGCAATTGGGGGTTCACTTCTAAGATGAGGGCTACTACTCCGGCTACTCCGGGGCAGGCACTAGAAGTCCCCCCAAAAGTAGTGGTATAGTTCCCTTCCCGATCCCCTACCAATTCTTCGGCTTCTCTACCTCCTGGATTATAACCTTGCTCCGCACTACGATCTGTGGTCCAAATACCTGCCGTAATGGGTCTTTGTGTTCCCAATTGTGGATAATAAATATCGCTACTCGGGAAAGCGCACCAAACGGCTTTACCATAGTCACTATAGATACTGCGGCGGCCTCGATCGTTACAAGCAGCCACAGCGATCACTCGATCATAAGAAGCATAGCCATCATAACGTATATTTTCGTTGCCATTTCCTGCTGCCCAGGTTATTACACAACCTTTGCCCTCCCGACCGTTCTCTACTGCGTAATCAATGGCTAATCTAGAACTATCAGGCAAGAAAAAAGGTGTCGTATGCAGCGGATCTTCTGGATTATACCAGGCACCATCCCTTGGGCCCCAACTACAAGAAATCACATCGGCTCCACGATCAGCGGCCCATTGAAACGCTTTAGCCTCCGCCATAGAGCCTAATCCACCCGAACGAATAGGCATCAAGGTTGCCTTTGGTGCGACTCCAGCAGCCTTATAATTGCCGTTTGCACAAGCAACGCCAGCACAAGCTGTACCATGGCTCTCCATAGAAAACTTAGGACTCGCATCATCTCGATTGATAATCGTATCTCTTGGGTGGACCACTTTACCGGCACCTTGGAATTCCTCATGTTCAGTATCTACCCCGTCATCAATTACTGCAATCGTTACACCTTTTCCTTTTGCAGTCATCCAAGCCTTTTCTATCGCTACGTTTTGGTCAATCCGCTGCCCATTCACTTGTGTTGTCTTTAGGTGCCATTGCATGGGATGGATAGCCTTTGACCGACGTTCCTGTACAATTTCAGGATGGCAATAGACTACAGCTGATTTTTTTAGTAATTTCTCAGCAATCAGAAAGATTTCACGTCCTGTACCTTCGGGAGCACCCAAGAAATAAGCATTCTTAGCAAAACCTAGCTCTTCTTTTACTATTAGGCTTTCTTTTTTGATATATTTTAAACAAGCCTTCGGTTCTAAGTCGTCTTTAAATTTTACGAAAAAATTTTCTGTATAGACCTTAACCGCACCAGAGAAGGGATCTTTAAGTACACGTCCTGCAAAACGAACACCTTTTTCCTGGGCAAAGACTTTTCGGATTAAATTCCGCTGCTCTTTTGGGTGGTCTTGCTCAGGATCAAGCACTTTATATACCGTCACATTGGCTTCTGGAAAACTCGTAACAGGCAGCATATTTGATAGTAAAGTACGAGCGCTCCGACTCAAAGGCAAATTATCCAGCGATTCATCTTGGGTACGAATGACTACCAAGTCTTTTGCAGCTACCAACTGCTGAGACACCCCATTTTCCCCGCCATACTTATAGGTATACATAAGCTTCAGATTTAGAAATAAAGAAAACTTATTTTTTTTATTATTCTAACTAATTCCTTCATTAAATAATTGTAAACAAACGACTTAGCCGCTTGCAAAAGCTCAGAATAAAAATTATTCTTATTTTTTTCAGCTCAAGCATTTTTTTTATCAAAAAAGCCTTTATATTTGCAGTCGCAAAACCGCAAGGTCAGCGCCCACAGGAAGAGTGGCAGAGCTGGTTTAATGCACTGGTCTTGAAAACCAGCGTACGAGAAATCGTACCGGGGGTTCGAATCCCTCCTCTTCCGCACTAAAAAAGGCTTCAAAAAAGAATTTATTCTTTTTCTGAAGCCTTTTTTGTTTGGCAATCTATTTTAATCTTCTTTTTTGGAATCAGGATTTCCAGGATTAGGCTTACGGTACTTTAATATTTTTACTTCCCAATACATTTAAATTAAAGCACACTTTACTTACCGAGCAAAACTGAGATTTGAAGTGAATTCTGAAAATTCTGTTTCAGCTCTCTAGTAGCACAAATCACTCCTCCAAAGCCCCATAAAGCGCCCGCAGTAAAGTTCCCGTCGTATCACTTCCATTTTGCCAGTACATGGCTCCTGCCATACCTTTTTCCTGAATAAAGGCTGCTTTGTAGCCTAGAGTCTCTGGATCATCGTAAGTAAGGAACTTTTGGGTACTGGGTTCATAGAGATAAGGAGCTTTGGCGGCCTCATCCCAGTAACGTTGGTATTGGCCATCATCCAGGTAGGATAGGATTTCGTGGTATCCTACTCCACTGCCACCAGTACTTGGTTGATCTAAACCAAAGTTTGTAGAGTCGATGCCGGTCCAGTAACGACCGTAGAAAGGTACACCCAATACCAGCTTTTCAATTTTAATGATACCTCGACCACCGAGATCTACACTTTCGGAAGCACTGATGCTAGATCCAGTACCCGCAATGCTAGGATAAAGATTTGCCTGATGGGCAGTAGTATCAGACCAGTCTCCAGCGAAGTCATAGGTCATGATGTTAATAAAGTCAAGGTATTCTTGGGCTTTATCCATTTCCGTGAGCGAGAGGTACCTTTCATTGGCGGCGGTAGCGATAGTTAATAAATAGTGCGTTTGATCCCGCTCCCCTACTTGATCAAGCGCTGTGCGTAAATCCCGCAACAGCAAGGTGAAGTTTTGGGTATCTTCTGGTCGGTTGATGTTTCCAGCACCAGGCTGGGCCGGATATTCCCAATCAATATCGATGCCGTCTAGTTGATTAGCTTCTAAGTAATCAATGGCAGATTCTACAAAAGTTGCACGTGATTCCTCGGTAAGTGCAGCGTCTGAAAACCCGTTGGATTTGCCCCATCCTCCCAGGGAAACTAAGATTTTTAGATTAGGATTGATGGTCTTTAGACTGTGCAAGGCTTTGTAATTTTCTTCATCATGCGCTAAATAGCTTTGCACCTGATTGTCGACCACATCGGCGAAGGCATAATTGATGTGGGTGAGACGCTTAGCATCAATAGTAGCAGGATCTACGGGTTTAGAGCCGAAAACGTAGCCAATAATGTAGTAATCCGGAATTTTAGTTTTATCTGCTTCTACTTCTTGGGGTTGACAACTAAAAAAAGATAAAAGAAAAAGAAGCAATAGATACTTTTTCATGGTCTTCGCGGATTGAATTCTATAGTTTATACATCCTCCTGAACTAAACTACTTTTGATGTCATCATTATTTTTCTGAAGAAACTCTTGAGCTAGATTTAGGAAATTGACGGCTCCTTTGCTACTGGCATTGATCAGTACAATAGGCGCATGCAAAGTTGGCGCTTCTCCAAGTTTTGAGTTTCGATGGATGATGGTATTATAGACTTCATCTCCAAAGATACTTTTCACCTCATCTACCACCATATTGGCCATGCGTAAGCGAGAGTCATACATGGAGAGCAGAATACCTTCGATCACTAAATCTGTATTTAAGCTCTGCTGAACGATCGCAATTGTATTCGACAACTTACTTAATCCTTCTAGAGCGAAGTATTCACATTGCACCGGTATTAGTACAGAATCCGAAGCAGTCAGTGCATTTACCGTAATCAAACCTAAAGACGGCAAACAGTCAATGAAAATATAATCATAATACGGCCGCAATTGGTCTGTGATATTTTTCATTTGATACTCCCGATTCTCCTTATCAGCTAACTCTACTTCCGCACCGACTAAGTCGATGTGCGAAGGCATCAAATGGAGATTGGGCGTATCTGTTTCATAGATAGCTTCAGTGGGGTCAAGGCCATTAAGTAGGCAATCGTAGATGGTGGTATCCACATCTGCTTCTAATACACCAACCCCTGAAGAGGCATTAGCTTGCGGATCTGCATCAATAATGAGTACTTTTTTCTCCAAAACTGCTAAACTCGCGGCTAAATTGATGGTGGTCGTTGTTTTACCAACGCCTCCCTTTTGATTGGCTACTGAAATGACTTTACCCATGATTTTTTATTTATTGATTGGTGGTTTATTGGTTTTATGGTTAATCTCCACCGCTTACTTATTTTACTTCAGAACCACCTTATATTGTTAGCGATTCTCCGATTGGCAACAAAATTAACTCTTTTCCTTGGTCTGCAAAGGATTTTTGGGTTGCATTGTGATCAATTTTAATATATCCAAAGGTATCGTAGTGACAACCAATGATCCGATTGGTCTCAATAAAGTCACTGGCCATTAAAGCTTCCTCTGTTCCCATTGTAAAATTATCTCCTACCGGTAAGATCGCTAGATCTAATTTTGAGCCTAACATTGGGATTAACTTCATATCCATTGTTAGCGCAGTATCACCAGCGATATAGATACAAGCTTCCTCGTTCGTGATCACAAACCCACCTGGATTACCACCATAAGAACCATCTGGTAAAACACTAGAATGTACGGCATTGACATACTTGATCTTGCCAAAATCAAAGGTCCACTGACCACCATGATTCATTGGATGTCCATCAATATCTTGATTACCAAACCAGGTAACGATTTCATAATTGGAGATCACCTTAGCACCTGTTCTTTTAGCAATTGCAGCTGCATCAGCAGTATGGTCTTGGTGTCCATGGGTAATCAAAATATAATCCGCCTGAATTTGATCTGCTTGCAAAAGGGCAGGGAGTGTATCTTTGGCCATTGGATTAGGAGCAATAAAAGGATCTACCAATAATTTTTTACCAAGCGTTTCAATAAGAAAACAAGCATGTCCGAGGTAAGTGATTTGCATATTTATGTATTTTGTTAAACTTTTTACTTTGAGGTTGTTTAAAGTGAAGTCAAACAACGATAATTAGATTATGATTACAGTTATTTCAGGAACGAACCGTAAAGGCAGTGAATGCCTAACTTTTGCTAAAAAATACGTTGAGATTTTAGAAGGCTTAACAACCACACCTGTAAAATTGTTGGCGCTAGAAGATATTCCTCACGATTGGTATTTCCCAGAGATGTATCAAAAAGGAAATCAAGCTCCTAGTCTCATCAAATTACAGGATGAATATATATTACCTGCCAAAAAATTCGTCTATGTAATCTCTGAATACAATGGTGGTTTCCCCGGAGCCGTTAAAATATTCTTAGACGCTTGCTCCGTAAGAGAGATCAACCCATCATTTAAAGGTAAAAAAGCAGCTTTAGTTGGCGTAGCAACCGGTAGAGCAGGTAACCTAAGAGGCATGGACCACCTTTCAGGTGTACTCAACCATTTAGGAACCATTGTGATGCCCAACAAGCTCCCTATTTCAAAAATTTACGCTTTGATGGACGAGCAAAAAAATATCAGCGATGAAGGAACCATACAAGTAATGACTAAACAAGCTGCAGAATTATTGGCCTTTTAGTGGTTTAGTAGTTTTTTACATTTAAAAAGGGCTGGAATCAATTGATTCCAGCCCTTTTTAAATTATTTATACTTTCCTTCTATTAATAGAAAGGAATTTGAACGGTCATCCGTGCTTGTGGTCCTTTTTCATTCTGCATTTGTTTCAGCATTTCATAATGCGGAGCCAAATCTGGGAATTCTTTGGCTAGCACACTTTTGGTACGCATACTGGCAAAGCCTCCATCAGACATTAACTCTTCTAATAATTGTTGTAGAGGATCTTTAACTTTCGGATAAACAACGGTTCTGTATTCATCAAGATCTGCCATACCTGCGGCAGATGCGACGGCATCTTCTAAACCTCCAAGCTTGTCAACTAGCCCAATTTCTTTAGCCTTAGCTCCGGTCCAAACCCGACCTTGAGCAATTTTATGTACTTCTTCGACACTCATTCCACGGCCTTCTGCAACACGGTTCAGGAAGAAAGCATAACTTTGCTCTGTATTTGCCTGCATTTTGCGCTTCTCAGCTTCACTCATCTCAAAAGTTATATTTAAAGGCATTGCAAAAGGTCCTGTCATAATAGAATCATGGTCAATCCCAAGTGTTTTCTTCAAACCTCCTCCTAACACTGGAATCGTTCTGAATACACCAATCGAACCGGTAATGGTGCTTCTTTCCGCGAAAATACTATCTCCTAAACTGGCGATATAATAACCACCGGAAGCAGCATAATCTCCCATCGATACAATGATGGGTTTATCTTCGGCTTTAGCGTTTCCGAGCGCATTCCAGATGTTCTCACTGGCTAAAGCTGATCCCCCTGGAGAGTTGACTCTCAATACAATGGCTTTTACACGGTCATCATTAGCCAAGCGATTGATATCTTTGACATATTGAGCGTCTCCAGTATTCCCATTGGTTGTTTTGCCGTCATAGATTACCCCTTCTGCATAAACGACTGCGATGCGATCTTTAACTTTGTAATTGGAAGTAGCTGGATTACTTTTATTGTAATCTTTCAAGGAGATCATTGGCAGTTTATCAGATTCCTCTAGGCCTACTCTTTCTTTTATTTCATTAATCACGCTTTCTTTATAAGAAATCCCATCGATCAATTTTGTGGCCAAAGCATTTTCAGGTGAATCAGCCATTAACTGATCTACTGTTTGCTTTAAAGTGGCTTTATCTAGTCCTCTTGAGGCGGCAATATCTGTTAAGAAAATATCATAAATCTCATTTAGAAGTGCTCTGGTTTGTTCTTTTGACTCAGGACTGTAATTCTTCCTACGATAAGGCTCAGTGGCGCTCTTGTATTTGCCTGCATAAAAGACTTCTACTTTCATCCCCAAACGCTCAAACATGTCTTGGTAAAAAGAGCTAGAGGCTGCAAATCCGCGGACATCAAAGTAACCCATTGGATTAGCATATATTTTGTCTGCAACGGAGGATAGATAATACAAACCCTGGGTATAAAAGCCAGCGTGTGCATAAATGAACTTCCCATCCGATTTAAAATCTACCAATGCATCTCGCAATTCTTTGGCAGAAGAAAAACCAGCAGAAAACATTAAAGAAGGCTCAATGAATACCCCCTTGATGTTGTCATCTTCTTTTGCTCTTTCCAGGGCATCAATCATAGCTTGTAGACCTAATACATTGGTTTCTTCAAACCCTGTTTCAAAGGGAGATACATTGACATTATTGGTTAACTCGGGAATTGGATCTTCCAAAGTTAAACGAAGTACCGTATTCGGTT
Source organism: uncultured Saprospirales bacterium (assembly GCA_964021975.1). GTDB lineage: Bacteria > Bacteroidota > Bacteroidia > Chitinophagales > Saprospiraceae > DATFKA01. The sequence goes on from CAXIDD010000012.1 coordinate 11,870, forward strand.
TTAAACTTTTGGGTTGCTCTGATTTAGCCGCAATTGAGGTAAGAATCAAAGCTCCGATACCAAAAATTGCTCCAATCGCTAGAATAACGCCCAAACATGAAGCAAATAAAAATTTAAAAAATTGTCCCATAAGTAATTTATACTTTTATCAATCCTTGTTTATGATATGTTCTCATCTTTCCAAAAACAATACCTTAGTGTGTACTTATTAATAATAACAAATAAACGGAAAAGACTAGCAGCGTCGGCTTTTTTTAGATAAAGGGTATTATTTAGGAGACAATAAACAAGGTACATTAGAAATGATGACATTAATATGATATAAACGAAAAAAGTCTGGAATCAAAATCCCAGACTTTTTCGTTAGTAATATTTCTCAATAGCACCTATTCTATTCCCACTGTAAAACAGCTTTTACTTCTTCCGAACTTTCTACTTTTAAATCAGCTAGGTTTAGTTGTAAGCTTGGTATAGTTTGTTCTAAGAGCTTTTGTTTGCCATTTTCAGCTTTTAGAATGGCCATTTGCTCTTTTTGATTGACTACCCAAAGCATTAGATCTGGATGCTCTGGTAATTCTATTAAGGTACGTTCACCAGCATAAAATTGGAACAAGGTATTCTTATTTCTATCGATCAAATAAGCGGTATGATCTCCATATACATTACCATTCTGATCTTCTAGTTTATCAATCATTTTCATGGTTCCTGGCTGAAGTACCCGATCTGAATTCCAGACGCCAAATTTTTGTACCACAAATCGACTCTTGATAAAACCTTGCCGCTTTTCATCCGTGTCTTGATCCCTTAACTGGACCATTAATGCGCTGCGCTTTTCAGCAATATCCGCTTTAACTTCCTTTTGCTGGGTTTGATATTGAGCTTCCCACTGAGCGAGCTCAATTTGATAAGCTTCTAAAGCGGCTTGATAATTTTGCTCCGCTTCTTGTAATTCTTCTCCTATGATTACAGGATGAACCAATAACTGGACACTAGAATCACCCGCTGAAAGTGTTAGTTCATATAAATTCTCTGTACGTTTACGCAATTGAGTACTTGGCCAGCCGACACTCAGCACTCGTTCATCAAAGGCCTGGTCCTCAGCAATCCACCAAAATCCAGTGGCATTTTCTTCCTTTAAAATACGCTGAGTTTCTGTATCTACACTAGTCACATCTTCTAAAGCCAATTCAAATGAAGTGGCGTTGGAAGGTTGTTTGTAACTGTTAGACGGTCTTTCCGGTGCTGGTAATCGATCTTCTAGTTGTTCTAAGAGTAACAATTCTTCGGTATCCAGGTTACTTAGAGCTTCATATATGGGATTCTGAGCAACCGTTGATTCCTCTGAATCGAATACAATTTGTTGCTCCATTTCATTCGACATCAAGACCCAATTTCTAGCTAAAGTATCTAGATAATACAATTGAAAATTGGCTTGTAAATCAGCTCCAGTAAATTGTACTTTAGATATTAATTCAATTTGTAGACTTTTGCCTGGTGCTAATTGAACAGGCACTCCATCCTGAAATCCATAAACTTCAACCATACCAGCACTTTCCAACTGATAGCGTTCGCCTAATGAATCATAATACATTGGGATTCCAGTGAGGAAAAAGTCTACCGGATTGTGCATTTCTCGGTATTGCAGATCCACTTCCCCTTCAATTTGGCGACCTCGATCATCCATAAAAGCATATTCTGGCACTACCAATTTCAGGTTAGGATTTAAAGCATAATCCCCACCTTTGGCAACTTGAATTTTTTGCTGGGCAAACGCTGGTTCGGCTACTGGAATAGGAGCTTCTACGAAGTTTTTTTCATTAAAATAAGTTTGTTCCAGGGCCATTAGTTCATCCACGCCCGGTCCTTGCTTAAATGGTTGGACGATTAGCAAAAAGGCAATAGCTGCGGCTACGGCGCTCATCATACCAATCCAAATCATTCTCCTATTTTGTATTGGTTTAGGAGTAGGTTTAGGTTTTGATTGCTCAAACTGCTGCAACAAGGCAGAAAAGTCCTTATGCTGCTCGATCCGTTCACTGGGGAGCGGCTTTTTGTTTACGCGAAAATTGTAATTATTTCCCATAGGCCAAGCATTAATGGGTACTTACCCTTTTAATTGTTTTTTTAATCGCATTAGAATCCGATGAACTTTAACCTTTGCATTACTAACTGTGATATCCATCAAGTCGGCAATTTCTTTATAAGGACGTTGTTCAAAAAATCGGAGTTCAATGATTTCCAAATCATCTGCTTTCAATTGATCCAAGGCTTCGAGCATCTGACTTTGCCTGTTTTGCAAGTCCAAATGATCCATTTCATCTACCATCTCCTGTAGGTGAGTATCTTCTAAACTGACTACTCTGTTTTTACTGGTAGATCTAAAATATTGACCAATTTCATTAGAGGCAATCCGGAATAGCCAAGCTGAAAAAGGTACGCCTTTGTACGTGTAATTGGGTAGTTTTTGCATGGCCTTTAAGAAAACCTGCGAGCATAGGTCGGCACTCAATGCTTCATCCGCAGTCCTTCTAAAGATAAATCTAAAAATCGATTCATAATAGCGGTCATAGAGGACCTGGAAACGCGGCGGGGATTGCTGTGCTTCTTGGATTTCCTGCCACTCTCGAAGTAACGTTTCTTGCGATAACGTCTTCCCAGAATCGTTCATAGAAGGTTTTCTTGCAAGGCTACGATTTATTTGCAAATTAGAGAACATTCTTCCGCCTTTTTTCAAAACTACCTGATCTCTGTACAAAATATTTTGTTTAGTGGGATGTAAAAAACTCCAAGCAACTTTTCGATTGAAGTTCTATATTTCATCTCAGAATTCACTTGAATAATGCTACCTTTGCGATTGGTTACAAATTTTATATTATGAAGTGGTTAAAAGGTATCTTATTTCTTATTTTACTAATCGTCCTCTATTTCCTTTTGTGGCCTACTCCGGTTGCGCCAAAAGCATGGCAACCTGCTCCTATTCCTGAATTGACAGGTAAATGGGCGGCCAATAAATCGATTGAACAACCAAGTGTTTTATATCAAGGTCTTTGTGATGGCTGTGAAGATGTAGCCATTAGTACTGGAGGGACCATGTACGGAAGTAGTTCTGATGGCACCATTAAGCTTTTCAGAAGTTTACGTGCCCAGGAAGCAGAAATCCTCGCCAATACAGGAGGCAGACCATTAGGTATGCATTTTGATAAAAATGAAAACCTCTGGGTTTGTAATGCAGAGCAAGGTTTATTACAAATCACCCTCGAAGGTGGTGTTTTCAGGATGTTACCAGAATATGAAGGAAAAGCTTTTCGGTTTACTAATGACATAGATATTGGCCAAACGGGTATGGTTTATTTTACAGATGCTTCCCAAAAATATAGTATTGACCAGTATAAATTTGACTTGATTGAGCATAATCCTACTGGACGTTTCTTTTCTTATAATCCAGCAGAAAAAACAACCACCTTATTAGCGGATGAACTTTATTTTGCCAATGGTGTAGCTGTTGATTGGGAAGAGAATTTTGCACTGGTTTGCGAAACTGGAAACTATCAAGTAAGGAAAATTTGGCTCAAAGGTCCTAAGAAAGGAGAATCTGAAATTCTAATTGACAATCTTCCTGGCTATCCAGATGGTATATCAAGAGGGAGCAATGGGATTTACTGGTTAACTTTGATTAGCCCTAGAAAAGGAATTTTAGAAAAATATATGAACCAACCAATGGTCATTAAAATGATCTCAAAATTACCAGACTTCCTACAGCCAGCTCCTGGTAATTTTCTACATATTTTAGGCATTAATGCAGAGGGAGAAATTGTGTATAATATCCAAAAAGAGAACCCAGCATTTGGCCAAATCAGTAGTGTTCAAGAATCCTATGGTCAATTGTTTTTTGGATCTTTACAACAGAGTGGTATTGGTCGTATTCCAATCCCTCAATAATTATGCAATAGTTAAACACCCTATTTAACGTATGAAAGAAATTCAAAAAGCCTATGATGCGGAGCAATTCCGCCAGCAAGGCCATTCCCTGGTTGATCTACTCGCAGATCGTCTTGCAGCATCGACAACTGGTATTCCCAAACAAGTACTTCCCTGGCAAGAAACTGAAACAGCTATGCAAACCTGGATACAGGATTTTGCCAAAGCTCCAGATACAGATATAACCGGTCTTTTTAAAAAGGTTCTAGAAGAGAGTATCAATGTACATCATCCCAAATATATGGGCCATCAAATTAGTCCAGCCGCTCCGCTTGGGGCTTTAGCGGGCTTGGTATCTGATTTCCTCAATAATGGCATGGGGGTTTATGAAATGGGCATTGTGGGTACTATTATGGACCGTATTGTAATCCGATCCGTCGCAGCTCAGATGGGTTTTGATCAAAAGGCAGATGGTGTCATGACTTCTGGTGGTACGATGGCTAATGTTACTGCCTTATTGACGGCCAGAAGCATTAAAGCAAAAGACCACGTATGGGTAGAAGGTACCCAAAAACAATATGCCTTAATGGTCTCTGAACAGGCGCACTACTGCGTTGATCGGGCCGCTCGAATCATGGGTTGGGGAGCTGAAGGGATTATCAAAGTACCCAGTAATGCTAATTATGAAATGCGTACAGAAACCTTGGAGGCCTGTTTTCAAAAAGCTAAAACCAAAGGAATTGAAGTCTTAGCAGTTGTTGGTTCAGCTTGCTCTACCTCTACTGGAGCATTTGACGATTTAGAAGCAATTGCTGATTTTTGCGAAATGCATGATTTATGGTTCCACGTTGATGGAGCTCATGGAGCAGCTACCGTTTATTCTGAAAAATATAAAGGTTTAGTCAATGGCTTAGAACGAGCAGATAGTGTCACTATGGACTTCCATAAAATGCTCTTAACACCTTCCATTACGACCGCACTTGTTTTTAAAAATGGAAAACTTAACTTTCAGACTTTTGCCCAAGAAGCCCAATATCTCTTCGAAGAGCAAGAAGGTTTAGATTGGTACAATATGGCACGCCGCACTTTTGAGTGTACCAAAACGATGATGAGTCTTAAGATTTACAGCCTTCTACGGACTTATGGTCCAGGGCTTTTTGATGAATACGTCACGCGTGTTATTGACAATACGCATGAGTTGCACCAATTGGTAAATGCCATGCCTGAAATGGAAGCAGCTGCTCCGCCCAGTGCTAATATTTTATGTTTTCGGCATAGACCAGCACATCTTTCTTCCGATCAATTGAATCAACACAATGAAGGGATAAGACACCAGATGAAGCTCGATGGAGATTATTACATTGTAAAGACCAGTCTCAATGGTCAGACTTATTTGAGGTGTACCTTGACCAATCCCTTTACGAATACGGAGCATTTACAGGGGATGGTGGATAAGGAAGGTCAGATAGCTTTAGAAGTATAGACGAAGTTTTAAAACTTCGTCTATATAAAATAAAAAGGCCATCAATTTCCATTGATGGCCCTTTTATTTATACCGTAATATTTCTTATGCTAAAACCTTTTTTACAAGATCAGCAGCTTCTTGTAACAAGACTGCAGAATGCACGGCTAAGCCAGACTCATCAATCATCTTCTTAGCGATATCTGCATTGGTCCCTTGTAGACGTACAATAATCGGAACTTCAATGTTTCCAATATTTTTGTAAGCATCAATAACCCCTTGGGCCACTCGATCACAACGAACGATACCACCGAAGATATTGATTAAGATTGCTTTCACATTAGGATCTCTGAGGATAATCCGAAATGCTTGCTCTACCCGAGCCGCATCAGCCGTACCACCTACATCGAGGAAGTTCGCAGGGTCTCCACCAGATAATTTAATGATATCCATGGTAGCCATTGCTAGGCCAGCACCGTTCACCATACAACCAACGTTACCATCTAAATTCACGAAGTTCAGTCCGTAAGACTGTGCCTCTACTTCTGTAGGATCTTCTTCGCTGGTGTCACGCATTGCTGCCAAATCTTTATGACGGTAAAGTGCATTGCCATCCAAGGTTACTTTACAGTCAACCGCTAGAATACGATCATCTCCAGTTTTCAAACAAGGGTTGATTTCAAATAAGGAAGCATCGGAACCAACAAAAGCAGCATATAGCTTGCTAATGAATCTGGTCATTTCTTTGAATGCTTTTCCACTCAAGCCTAAATTAAAGGCAATCTTCCGCGTTTGGAAAGCTTGTAAGCCTAAAGTAGGATCGATCCACTCTTTATGTACTAAATGTGGCGTCTCTTCTGCTACTGCTTCGATATCCATTCCTCCTTCTGTAGAATAGATAATAACATTACACTTTTTGTCCCTATCCATCAAGATAGATACATAGAACTCTTTGTTGGCATCAAAATCTGGTGCATAAACATCTTCTGCAATCAAAACTTTGCTGACCAATTTACCAGGTCCTTCCATTCCACCTGGGGTTTGAGGCGTCTTTAGCATCATGCCTAGGATATTTCCAGCGTGCTCTTTCAATTCATCCCCATTTTTGGCCAATTTAACGCCGCCACCTTTACCGCGGCCACCTGCATGGATTTGAGCTTTAATAACGGCGAATTCAGTTCCTGTTTCCGCTTGTAGTGCTTCAAAAGCAGCCACTGCTTCTTCTACGCTTTCGGCTACTTTCCCATTCTGGATAGCTACGCCGTATTCTGCTAACATTAATTTTCCTTGGTATTCGTGCAGATTCATATTTCGAATTTTTATTCGCTTCAAAAGTAATCGTATTGCTCATAAATGCAAAATTTTAGAAGGCTGCAATTGCAGAATTAGAATCAAAACATTTTTTAGCTTTGCTGGCACTTATGGTAGAAGCACGCGGAATACATAAATCCTTTGGTAACGTTGAGATTCTTAAAGGAATAGACTTGAGCATTTTGCCAAAAGAAATTGTGTCAATAATGGGGCCTTCGGGTGCCGGCAAAACAACCTTATTGCAAGTGTTGGGTACACTTTTAAACCCCGATGCAGGAGAGGTACTTTGGGATGGTATGGATGTTGCCAAATTAAAAGGCAAGGACTTGGCTGCCTTTAGAGGTAAGCATATTGGCTTTGTGTTTCAGTTTCATCAACTTCTTCCCGAATTTACAGCCTTAGAAAATGTTATGTTACCTGGGCTAATAGCTAATAAAAAGGAAAGTGAGTGCCAAAACC
>CAXIDD010000013.1:0-18803 GCA_964021975.1 uncultured Saprospirales bacterium
ACAAGGAGCCAATAATAATAATAATGTTGTCTTGGGGACTTTTCCATTCTTCGGTGATTTAAATCGAGGTTATATGGCTGTCAACGGAACGGACGGTGCTGCTCAAGTCTATGCGACTTCTAACGTTAACGGCGGACAATTGGTGGTTAATAATTCGAGTAACTCAAATCGTGCCGGCATATTTGTCAATGAATTTGGGCAAGGCGTCTCTTATGCAGATGTGAAAAACTTTAGAATGGATCACCCTACTGATGAAAATAAAGAAATTTGGTATGCCTCCCTAGAAGGACCAGAAGCTGCTGCCTACGAACGCGGCACTGCTACCTTAGAAAATGGTAGTGCCTTCATTCCTTTTTCTGAACATTATCAGTTGGTCGCCAATGCAGAAACCATGACCGTTTTGGTAACCCCATTATCTGCAGAATCAACTGGTTTAGCCGTGGTGGAAAAAACAGATAAAGGTTTCTATGTAAAAGAACTCTTCAAAGGAAAAGGAACTTACCAATTTGATTGGGAGGTGAAAGCGGTGCGTAAAGGTTATGAAGACTTCCAAGTCATTAGAAATAAAAAATAATAGTTCTGAACCTTACCATAATCAACCATATGAATTTTATAATTCTAGGGTTTATTGTGTCTACGCCCCGGTACTTCGCCGGGGCGTTTTAGATAGCCAAAGCAAGAGCTAGTCGAAGTTTTTAAACCTCGGTTAGTTCTTGCTTTGGCTTATTTGTTTTTTAATTGTAGAATAAATAGATGATTTTATCTATATTTGTTCTACAATTAAAAAAGATACAGTAAATGAAGGAAACACGTCTAGGAGATTTTGAAGAAGTATTACTCTTGATCGTAGGTATACTTGGAGAAGAGGCTTATGCTTTTAAAATTTCGGAAGAGTTTAGTGTACAAGCCAAACGTACCGCCTCTATTGGTTCGGTACATTCTACGCTAAGTCGCTTAGAGAAAAAAGGATTTTTAGAGTCTACCATGGGAGATCCATCGGCTGTACGCGGTGGTCGTCGCAAACGAATCTATACCATCACTGCTCTAGGTCAGCGAACTTTAAAAGATTCCCGGGATTTTAAATTATCACTCTGGAATCAGTATCCACCTTTCTCAACAGGAAACATACAATTTGGATAAAATTCTATGCAGAAAAAATCACCCGAAATACAATCACCCAAAAGAGCACAGCAATTTTTATACTTTTTTCTAAAAGAAGAGCTAGCCGAAGAAGTTGCTGGCGATCTAGAAGAACAATTCCATGCGGTCTTGGAGCGCTCCTCCCCTGCTCAGGCTCGACGTAATTATTGGTATCAGGTCTTTCATTATTTGAGGCCTTTTGCCATTCGAAATATCACATCACCCAACTTAAATCACCTCGACATGTTTAGAAATTATTTTAAAATTGGCTACCGTCAACTGTGGCGAAATAAGAGTAGCGCATTGATCAATATCGGTGGCCTTGCAGTAGGTATTACCGTTGTCATGCTGATTGGCTTGTGGATACACGATGAGCTGACTTTCAACCAGACGCATCAAAATTATGCTCAATTGGGCCAACTGATGCAGCACCAAACTTTTGATGGAGACATCTATACCCAAGATGCGATGCCCTATCCGGTGACGGCTACTTTACGAGAAGAATATGGTAGCAGCTTTAAATACCTTGCATTGAGTACTTGGCCTTCGGATCATATTTTAACCAAAGCGGATAAAATAATACACCAAAAAGGGATATATATAGAACCAGATGGGCCTCATTTATTGGATCTTAAAATGAAGGCTGGAACTAGGGCTGATCTAAAGAACCCAGGCTCCATTATTATTTCAGAAACGACGGCTGAAAATTTCTTTAAATCCTCAAATCCTATTGGCCAAGCATTAACGATTGATAATGAACTGAAAGTTACCGTTACAGGAGTTTACGAAGACTTTCCAGTCAATTCTTCGTTTTATGAATTACAATTTTTAGCAGATTGGGAGTTATATACCAATACTTACGATTGGGAGATAGCGGCGCGCGAAAACCCTAACTGGGATGATAATTCTTATCAAGCGTTTGCACAAATTGCAGATCATACCACTTTTACTAGTGTCAATAAACAAATTAAAAGTGTTAAGCAAGATGGTTTGCCGGAAGGCCTCAAAAGGTTAAAAGCGGAAGTTTTTATTAATCCAATGCAAGATTGGCATTTGAGGTCAAATTGGGAGTCTGGCGCAAAAGCAGGCGGACCCATTCAATATGTATGGTTATTTGGAATTATTGGTGTCTTTGTCTTGATTTTAGCCTGTATCAATTTTATGAATTTAAGCACTGCTCAATCCGAAAAAAGAGCTAAAGAAGTAGGTATTAGAAAATCTCTTGGGTCTTTTAGGAGTCAGTTGATTAGTCAATTTCTGAGCGAGTCTTTTTTGGTTGTTGTCTTATCTTTTTTGGTTGGAATTATGCTGTTAATTCTATTTCTACCTAGCTTTAATCAATTGGCGGATAAGCAAATTAGTTTTCCTTATAGAGAGCCAATGTTCTGGTTATTGGCCTTGTCATTTATTGTGTTTACGAGCTTTCTAGCCGGAAGTTATCCAGCGTTGTACCTATCTTCTTTTCAACCTATAAAAGTATTAAAAGGAAAAGCTCAGGACGGGCATGCAGCTGCTGGTTTTCGCAAAGGGCTGGTTATTGTGCAATTCACCGTTTCGATTATTCTAATTATCGGAACATTGGTCGTTGAGAAACAAATACAATATACTGGAAATCGGCCTTTAGGCTATGATGAAAGTGGCCTAATTATGATGGAAATCACGACCACAGATTATAATGGTAAATACAATCTTATACGCAAGTCGCTTATTGAGCGCGGTGCAATAGTAGATATGGCTGTTTCTTCTAGTCCACTGACCGCTGTTTGGAATAGCAATGGTGGATTTAGATGGGAAGGCAAAGCTGCTGATTTTAATCCTATATTCTCGGTGATCCGAGTAAGCCATGATTTTGGAGCAACTGTTGGTTGGGAAGTTTTAGAAGGGCGTGATTATTCTCGGGAATACCAGACAGATTCGACTGCTTATTTGCTCAATGAAGCAGCCGTAAAATATATGGGTTTGGAAGATCCAGTAGGTAAAATAATTACCTGGTATCAAGGGCAGGCACATCCAGTGATTGGAGTGGTAAAAGATATGGTGATGAAATCTCCTTTTCAATCAGTAGATCCTGCCATTTATATGATGGATTATACAGAGCATACTAACTTTATTGATTTAAAGCTCAACCCAGAACTTTCTACCAAAGAATCTTTAGCTATAGTAAAAGCGACTTTTAAAGAGTATGTCCCTAGTGTCCCATTCTCCTATAAATTTGCGGACCAAGAGCATGCCTTAAAATTTGCAGCTGAAGATAGGGTGCAAAAACTATCTCGGGTGTTCGCTTTGCTGGCTATTTTTATTAGCTGTTTAGGTTTATTTGGGCTAGCGGCATTTATGGCATCGCAGCGCAAAAAAGAAATTGGTATTCGCAAAGTGTTAGGAGCTTCCGTCTTTAATTTATGGCGTTTATTGTCCCAAGAATTTTTGATCCTAGTAGGAGTTTCTTGCCTTCTGGCGGTCCCAGTTGCTTATTGGGCGCTTAATAATTGGCTGGATAATTATACCTACCGAACAGGTATTCCCTGGTGGTTTTTGGCGATTGCCTGTCTAGCGGCAGTTGGTTTGACTTTAATTACGGTTAGTTTTCAATCAATTCGTGCTGCTAATCGAAGTCCGGTACAAAGCATTCGTAGTGGAGAGTAGGTTTTAAAATAAGCTAGGATTTTTCAAACCACTTCAGTAAATTAGTCCACGATTTCAACGGATAGCCAAAGTCTTCAGACTTTGGCTATCGGACTAACTTTAGTTATGAACAGCACTGCTATTTTTCTTCTTTTTGGATCGACCTTTGGACTAAGTCTAAGCTTATTCTTTAGCTTGGTTTTGTTTCGATGGAAGCATTCCTCCAGTCAACTATTAGCCTTTTTATTATTGTGCTTATCCATTCGAATTGGCAAATCGGTCTTTTACAATTTTGTAGAATTGCCACTTTGGATTAAAAACATAGGCTTAGCTGCAAATTTAGCAGTAGGACCATTGCTATATTTTTATGTTAAAAGTATCATCAATCCTGGTTTGAAAATTAGTAAAAAACAGCTGCTTCACTTTTTACCCGCAGCTTTGTATTTATTGGGGAGTCCTTTTATTCCGAATGCTACGGATAGTCCCTCTTGGAGCTTACTTTACAGTTTAATTATAGTGCAATCTTTTTGTTATGTAGGCTTGAGTTTTGGGGTGAAAAATAAGCGCAATTTGGTCAAGGAAAAAAACGATTGGTTGAATCTATTGATCGTTAGTTTGGCAGTGATGTGGACCATCTATTTACTTATTTTTATTGGTTGGCTAAAGGTGTATTTAGCAGGCGCGGTGTCTTTCACGCTCTTGATGATTATATGGTCTTACTTTGGCATCGTTTATAAACCACAGCTTTGGAATACGATTCGAAGGAAATACGAAAAGTCTCCATTACAAGAAGACAAAAGACAATCTATCTTTAGACATCTACTGCAATGTTTAGACCAACAATACCTATACTTAGATGCAGAATTATCCCTCAATCAATTAGCTGAAAAATTAGGAACTAATAGTAAGCTACTTTCGCAAACCATCAATGAAAGTACCGGAAGTAACTTTGTTACCTTGATTAATCAAAAGCGGATTGCGCATGCCAAAAAACTCTTGATTTCTCCCGATCGACAACAAGATAAAATCATTAGTATTGCCTTCGATAGTGGATTTCGGTCTTTATCTACTTTTAATGCCGTTTTTAAACAGCATACCCAACTTACACCATCTGCTTTTCGAAAATTGGAAAATACCGCCCGCCTGAAAGCTTAACCTAAAAATCATTGCCAGATTCATGAATGTAGAAGCATAAAATTTCTGGTTTACCGACTTTGCTACTAAAAAATGAAGCAAGGTGTTTTACTTTTAAACTTTCTTTTTATAGGCTACTTTTCTATTGGCTTATCTGCTCAAAAAACAGAAACCGTTTTTGACCGCAAAGTAAATTTTATAGACTTGGCTCGCCAAGTACCAATGGTGCCTAGGCTAGAAGAAACGCTAGGTTTATGTGGTCGCTATGAAATGGTCAATGGTGTTAACCTCTGGGTAGAGACTCAAGGTGAGGGCATACCAATAGTATTGGTCAGCGGTGGGCCAGGTACGAGTCATCATTACTTTCACCCTCATTTTCAAGCTGTTACTTCCTTCAGTGAAGTCATATTTTACGATCTAAGAGGCGTCGGCTTATCTGATTATTCGAGTGGAAACAGTACTTATTCTATTGATCAGGCAGTAGATGATTTGGAGCAATTGCGCCAAAAGTTAGGTCATGATCGCTGGGTCGTTTTAGGACTTTCTTTTGGAGGTGTAATTGCACAAATGTATGCTTTAAAGTACCCAGAAAGTTTAGAGGGAATGGTGCTTTTAAGTTCAGCCCTACCGATGTCATTAGATATTGGTTTAGGCTCTAGACAATATGAATTCCTTTCTGAAGAAGAAAAAAACAAAATTGCTAGCATCTACTCTATCGCGGGACAGCGTGTGGCACCTGTACATACCGAATTCGTTTCCCCTGAGTTGCAACGGAAAATGCTTTACAATGCTTTTTCAAATGGAGATTGGAAAAGGCGACATCTCAAAAAGTGGAGCCAGGAAGAAATAGCCCAATATGCCCGTTACGAGTTTGTTCACGCCAAAGGTTATTACCAAGCCATGTTGGGAGACTATTTTGAATACGATTTAAAAGACTTATTCAAAACCTTTCCAGTTCCTACCTTGATTATTGAGGGGAAATGGGACTTGGCATATTCCGCCGAAAAAGCCAATATTATGTTTGAGCAGTTTCCTAATGCGCAACAGGAATACTGGGATAATAGTGGACACATCGTCTTTGAAGATGAGCCAAAACGCTTTTATCAAACCCTCCAAAAATTTCTAACGAACCTAAAACCAGTTCCAAAAAAAGACTTAAAAAATTGGAAAGGAAAAACCTTGGAAGTTTTTTATCGGAAACCTAATGAATTACAGCGTAGTTTTTTACGACGTAATTAAGGTCTTTAGAGTATTTTTCACGAAATATAGGTCAAAAAGCGTAAATTTTGGGCCAAAGGATAAAATTTAAACATACTCTTAATAAGTTATTGTGAGAGATAGCCTAAGTTTTGAACTTGGGCTATCTTATTTTGGGCAATTGGCCATTACCAATCCTGCGGAAAATTTCCGTAGTGGGTGATTTAATTTACCCGTCTCCGCTCCTCCGCAGCACCCCCTTCTCTATTCCTAGAAGACTTCAATTTATTGTTACCAAAGTTTCTGGAATAAGTGAGTTGGTAGGTGGTTTGTGAAAAATCAAAAATTTGTGCTAGTTCATCTTGACCACCTAGATTAGATTCCCAGACCCATTCGAAAGAATTTAGGACATCATTGATATTAAATCGAAGTGTCCCCCAGCGATCACTTATCTTTTTTTGTACCCCAAAGTTAAGCATATAGGTACTACCAACACGACTATTACCCGCTAATGAGGGACTATTGTAGAAAAAGTTGATATCTGCGCTATAATTTTTTGGTAAAATAAAAGAATGAGTTGTGTTTAGGTTGATTCCTGCTCTTGAAATAGAAATATTATCTCCTTCAAATAATAGGGTGTTTTTTTGAGTAAGTAGAATAAGGTTATTGCGCATCTCCCACCAGGATGTAATTTTTGTTGGTAAAGAGATGGTGAGTGACCAAGTATTGGTCTTATCCAAATTACTAGAAAAACCTATAACTCGATTTTGAATGGGATCATAGCGGTTTTGGAAGTTGGCAATGGTACTATCTTGTATACTGTAATCCAGAGAAATATTTAGCGTTTTATAGCGATAACTTACTTTAAAAGCATCCGTAAAGGCCGGCTGTAAGGCCGGATTCCCAGAAAAGAATGTGGTAGGATCAATAAAAATAACAAAAGGGGCCATATCATTAAATGTAGGTCTGGTGACGCGCTTTGAATAAGAAAAGTTAAGCCCCTGACTCTCATTAATAGTCTGAGAAAGAAATATACTCGGGAAAAGTTTTCCAAACTGCCGATCTACTACCCGACCCTCTTTATCCGAATCCAGTTTTGAATCGGTGTATTCATAACGCAGACCTACTTGAGCATTGGTATTGGGCCCTAATTTAATATCTGCCGAAGTATAAGCAGCCAATACCTGCTCTTCCAATTGACTAATATTAGTCAGGCTGGGATCTATGGTAGTTTGGCCGCCAATGGCGGTTTGGACTGTTACATCATTTTCAAAATCTGACCAAGTACCTTTTAATCCCATCCCTAATTTGAAATTAGGACTGTAACGCTTTGAATAATCCATGCTGGCAACATAAATATTGATGGGCGTCGTCTTGTCAGATTTGGTTAATTCTTCTCGGAGTATATTATGGTTGGCATCAAAAAAACGGTTGATATAATCGGTAGGATTCTCATTATAGTAACGCAAATAATCTAAATCAAAATTGAGGCTATGTTCTTCACCAAGTGAATGGGAAAAGTTGACATTTCCACCAATGTGGTCCCATTGATTGAGTTCGACATTACTCAGCGTTACCCTTTGGGACAAAATATTATCATTAAAAACCAAGTTATTATTTTCTGCGTCCATGGTCCATTTATTATCATAACCACTGATCATGGCGCCAATAATGGTTTTTGGAGACACTTGAATATCCGTACCCAAACGGTAGTTATGAATTCTGGTTCGTGTATCTCGATCTGTACGAGTAGTTGATTCCTCTACAAAGTTCTCCTTGAACAGCGTTCGATCAAAAATGAAGAGTTGATCTTGAGTGTTTAAAGAATAAGAATAAGACCCAAAAAGATTTAAATTACCTTCCCTGGCGTTAAAGTTAAGACTGTTATTCACTACAGCACCTCTTCCATAGCCTCCGGATAAGGTATAGGAACCATTCATTCCTTGGTCTGGGTTTTCTTTTAAAACGATATTGATATAACCCGCATTTCCCTGCGCATCAAATTTTGCTGGTGGCGTGGTGATCAATTCAATGCTGGTAACATTATCAGCATTTATGCTATTTAGAAAGGCAATGACCCCAGCAACGGGCATATAACTGATCTTCTCGTTAATCATGACGACAACGCCCTCTTTACCTGCCAGAGAAATTAAGCTCTGTTGGCGATTAATGGTCACTCCTGGAGATCTTTCCAGTACTTCCAAAGCCGTAGCTCCTGCGGAAACAATGCTATTTTCGACGTTAACGACGAGTCGATCAATTTTCTGTTCGTACAAAGGTTTTTTACTAACGATATCAACGCCTTCCAAATTAACCCCAGAAGAAAGCTTCAGTGGATCTAATTGGATAGATTGCTGCGTATCAAAGTCAAGTAAGCTGGAAAAAGCTAAATTAAAACCAATCATATTGGCTTGTACCAAATATACACCAGTTGGAATTTTTTCAAAGATAAATTGGCCGTTTTCATCACTTATTACCCCTCGAATCAAGCTCGAATCGGAGGCATTGACTAGCAACGCATTGGAAAAAGCGATGCCTTCTCCGGACTGATCTACGATGCTTCCACCTATTACAGCTTGTGCAAATGAGGTAATAGAAAAAAACAAAAGAATGGCTGAAATAGAATGTTTCAATAGGTTTCTCATATGGATGGTGTTTTAGGTTTGCCGTATCCTAAAAAGAAATTTCCAGAGGCTTTGTCTTTAAGCACTCCTGAATAGAAAAAAACAAAATTTGCAATTATTTCTTTATATAAAGTAAGTATTGTTGGAGTGTTACACACAAATGGAATCATACAAAAAGCACCCTAAAAACGCGAACGTTAAATTAGGATGCTTTTACTTTTGTGGATCCCGACCTAAAGCCAGGAGACTTAAACCAGTGTCTCTGCTCGTAAGATTTTCTGCTTAAATAACTTTCCTTAACCTATTTTACAATCGTATTTTGATAATATTCCTGATACTCTTTGGGCGTTTTACCAAACTCTTTTTTAAACATTCTCCCAAAATAGCTTGGATCATTAAAACCAGTATCAAAAGCGACGGCTGTAATACTAATCATGGCATCCTTCAGCATTTCTTTAGCTTTGTACAATCGAATGTGTCGGATAAAACGGTTGGCGGACAATCCCGTTAAAGCGGAAAGCTTCCGGTGCAGTTGAGAGTGACTTAAGTGTACCTCCCTACACAATTGTTCTACGTTAAACTCAAAGTTATCGAGGTTCGTTTCAACGATTGCTTTGACTTTTTTGATAAATTCATTTTCCATGGCAGGAAGGGGTTTTTCGGTGATTGCTTTTTGGTCAGAAAGTCCAGAAGCAGAGCGGTAAAAGGATTGTAACTGCTTCCTCAACTCTAATAGCTTTTTAATGCGCAAGAGCAATTCTTCTTTGTGAAAGGGCTTAGAAAGGTAGGCATCTGCTCCTTCACTTAAGCCTTCTAGCTTGGAATCCAAATCTGCTTTAGCCGTTAGCATCACAACCGGGATATGACTGGTCCGCTGATCCTGCTTCACCGTTTGACAAACTTCATAGCCATTTTTTTTGGGCATCATCACATCCGTTATGATCAAATCTGGTATTTGTTTAAGCGCTATTTCAATCCCTTCTGCTCCATCTTTTGCTACTTTTAATTTATAGAGTCCTTGTAAACAGGCGGCGATGTAGGCTACTACATCAGGGTTGTCTTCCACAATAAGCACCTCAGGCAGATGCTTATGGAGTAATGAAGATTGTTGATCTGTGATTTTCATTACTTTTTCCCAGCTACCCTGTTTCAGTGTTTTAGCATTTAGCCTGTTTTTTTCTGGTTTAAAAGTTGTTTGGCTAGTAGTTGTATGCGTAATTGGTAGTAATATTTCAAAGGAAGTTCCCTCTTCTAATCTACTTTTAACGGCAATATCTCCGTTCATCAATTTCACTAATTCCTTAACCAATGCCAGACCAATTCCGGAGCCTTCGGCATGTCGGGTTAAAGTATCATCTACTTGATAGAAACGATCAAAAATGAAGGGCAATTGATCCTCCGAAATTCCAGTGCCAGTATCCCTAATTTTTATTTGCAGTGCTTTCTTTTCAGCACTCATCCCTTGCTCTTTCAGTGAAACGTAGACATTGCCTCCTTCCGGAGTGAATTTGATCGCATTTGATAATAAATTGGTCAAAATTTGCTGGATTTTATCGGGGTCATGGTCCATCCATACTTCTTTTTCCTCCGCATAAAAATGCACTTGGATCGATTTACTTTCTGCTAAAGAGTGTATACTTTCAACGATATACTTTGTAAAGCCAACCATATCTCCATGCTGAGTCTCCAATTCTAATTTCCCACTTTCTAGTTTCGAGAGCGCAAGCATTTGGTTGACAAGATCAAGTAGACGATTACTATTTCGCTGAATCATAATCAAACCTTCTTTCATCCATTCTTTGGGGTTTTCTTGAATTTGGGCCAACATACCATTAATGACGGTCAATGGCGTTCGGAATTCGTGCGTGATATTGGTATAGAGCTTGGTTTTGAAACGATCTAATTCGGATAATCTTTTGGCTTCTGCTTTGTCCAATTTTCGGTTAATTTGCAATTGATTCAAGCTATATAAGATGCCAAATAAGCTTAAGCCATAAAGTGTGTAGGCCCACCAGCTCGCCCACCAAGGAGAAAGGATCTTAATTTTAAGGCTTCTTTCGGGGCCCCAATCGCTGGTTTTACTGGCTCCTCGTACTCGAAAAGTATAGGTTCCCGGATTTACTTTAATGTAGGTTGCGATGGGTTCTAGACCACTTTCTCTCCAATCATCATCATAACCATCCAGTATAAATTGATGTCTATTGGCTCCATTAGAATTAAAATCTAAAGCGGAAAATAGAACTGAAAAGTCATTCTGATTGTGTTTCAAACAAATATTATCTTCGTACAAGTTGAACCGCTCTTGCTGTGCTTTGCCTTCATTGTTTTTTAAGATTTGAAAATCTCTGATGACCGCAGTAGGAGGAATCACTTTCTTGAGCTTACCAATTTTATTGGCATCATATTGTTGAATGACTCCATTCCCCCCAACAAAAACCTGGCCTTCTTGATTGGCATAGATTACTTCTGGATTTTTGGAGGAAAGAATAAAGTTGTTATGGCGCCCTTCCTCTATTACGATCTTTTTATCGATGTCATATAACAAGACCTGATCAGCGGCTAACCAGAGTCGATTAAAGGGGTCAATGGCCATCCCTTTAAGGGAAGTAGAGCCGAATTCTCTTGCTAAAATAGCCTCCCAAGTATTATCTTTTTTCGATCCATGTATCAACCCTTGTGCGGTACAAATCCATATATCTTCATTTTTATCTTCAACGATTCCATTAATTTGATCGGACCAGGTCCATTTGGAAGGATTTAACAAGTTAATCTTTTCCGTAGAAAATATTTCCTTTTCTATATCGAACGTAGAATAATAAAACTGTTCTTTAGCCTTCCAAAAAAAATGCCTCCAGGCTATCCCTAAACGCCCGTCCTTTTGCTCTAGCATAACAGCAGAGTGGAAACTATTTTCTGCAGAAAATGGATAGTGGATAAAACTATTTGATTCTTCATGGTAAAGATTCAAAACACCATTACCGGTAATCATCCATATCCTACCTTTACTATCATGGATGATATCCAAGACCTCTCCCTCACTAATAGAGGAAGGGTCTTCTGGATCATGGATATAGAGTTCTGCTTTATTTAACTTTTCATCCACTCTTACCATGCCCGAGAAATTATCCTTACGAATCCATAATCTACCTTTTTTGTCTTCTACAATTTTAGATGCCATGGCCATCCAGGAGATAAATACATAATAATTGTCATTGCGTTCTATCAACTTGATTGACTTAGCATTTGGTGGAGGCAGATTAAGTACGAAGGGGTTTACTTGATCCAACTGTTGATTCAATTGAAGAATACCTCCTAAGATAGTACTTGCTAGTACGCCATAATTTTGAGTTTGAGCAATGCAAATTACCGGAAGTTGATTTCCTATATTGTATTGTTTAAAATTTTTGGACTTGATTTTAAAGACCTTTCCAGATTCTCCAGTGGTTGTACCCCAAATGGTGCCATCTCTTGATTGAAACATAGTCCAGGGAAATGGTCTTGGTAAACTAAATTCCTTATCTGTTCCAAAATAATAATCAGCTGTATAACCTGTTTTGGGATCAAAGTAGCGAATTCCCCCTTGCCAGGCACCAAACCACAATTTTTCTTGCTGATCCTCAAAAATTACTTTGAGTGCCATGTCTCTTTTGGTCAAATCATAAGGCATTCCTAAACCAGTATGGCCTTTTCCTTTTTTAATAAAGCGCAGGAAGGTACCTTTCTCCCGATCCATCAAATGGAGTCCATCACCCACTGTACCCACCCAAAAGTTGCCTTTAGAATCTTCAAATAAGGAAGTAATCTTATTATTAATTAAGGAAGTACTGTCTAAAGGGTCATGTTTATATTGGATGAAATCATCCGATTCTGGACGGTATTTACTTAAACCTCCTCCTTCATCAAAGGTCCAGGCAAAGCCAGTTCCAATCCATACATTACCTTCTTTATCCCCATACAAAACCCTAGCATTCTCATCTGAGATGCTATTAGGATTATTTTCATCCGGTAAATACTGTTTTATTTCGCGCGTTTTAAGGTCCATTCGATTTAGACCAGTGGTGGTGGCAATCCATAGGTTTCCCTGATCATCTGCTAATAAATCTGAAATATAGGTTTCGGATTTGGTAGAATCTTTTGGTGGTGTTACAGAGAACTTTTGGAAACTTTGCGTTTCATAATCAAACAGAGATAAACCATCGCCCCAGGTACCCAACCAAAGTTCTCCGTCGGGACTAATTTCAATAGTCTCTACATAATTGGAATGGATAGAAGTACTATCAAGCGGATCGTTAATGTAGGTCACAAACTCATAGCCATCCCAACGGTGTAAGCCATTTTGAGAAGCAAACCACATAAAGCCGAGGGAGTCTTGTACAATACATTGAACCATATTCCCCAAAACACCTCCTGGCATTTCGAATATCTCGAATTGAAAAGTGGGATTTTCATCTTGGGCATGACTTCCAGTCAATGAACCACTAAAGAGTCCAAATAGGATTAAAATTCTGTAAATATGGTTTTTCATGATAGTATTGGCTTATGGTGTTTTTATGGGGACATTACTAAAGTTACAAAAGAAGAGTAGATTTGAAACGCTCTCTCTTCAGATATAAAATGTAGCGTCTAAGCTATTTTAATAAATAACTCAAAGAAATAGCAATTGCCGCATCCTAGTTTGAACACATTGGTCAAGGTATTAGATAAGCCTTACAAACACTCGGACAAACATTGTGTTGATCGGACATATCTGTCCTTTTGAGCTTTTTGGAGGATACTTATACTTTTGTGGGTCCTGATATAAAACTGGGAGACTCGAACCAGTGACCCTCCCGATGTAAAATCGGGATGTTCTGCACCAAGTGAGCTAATCGTTAGGAATTAAATTCAAAATCATTTTTTTAGATTTCCACTTTTTGATTTGGAGCTCTCGTTTTCTAGCGAGTTCTAAAGTATCAAATACTTCAGTGTGAAAAAGGGTCCAGTCTTTCGCTTTTGCAGTAAACCCTTTATGATTAGAAAGGTGTTTTTTGAGACGTAATTGAGGCTTCATGGAAGTGGAGCCAATGTAAAACTTGTCAAGTTGTACGGAGAAAAGGATGTAAGTGTAGTGCATAAAAAAGCATCATAAAATGAGTGGTTAATTAGAGATGCTATAAATAAGAAAGCACTCTAAAATACATGATGTATTTAATAGAGTGCTTTAAAATAAGTGGGCAATACTGGACTCGAACCAGTGACCCTCCCGATGTAAAATCGGGATGTTCTGCACCAAGTGAGCTAATCGTTAGGAATTAAATTCAAAATCATTTTTTTAGATTTCCACTTTTTGATTTGGAGCTCTCGTTTTCTAGCGAGTTCTAAAGTATCAAATACTTCAGTGTGAAAAAGGGTCCAGTCTTTCGCTTTTGCAGTAAACCCTTTATGATTAGAAAGGTGTTTTTTGAGACGTAATTGAGGCTTCATGGAAGTGGAGCCAATGTAAAACTTGTCAAGTTGTACGGAGAAAAGGATGTAAGTGTAGTGCATAAAAAAGCATCATAAAATGAGTGGTTAATTAGAGATGCTATAAATAAGAAAGCACTCTAAAATACATGATGTATTTAATAGAGTGCTTTAAAATAAGTGGGCAATACTGGACTCGAACCAGTGACCCCCTGCTTGTAAGGCAGGTGCTCTGAACCAACTGAGCTAATCGCCCTCACTATTTTGTTTATTGTTTCAATGACCCTCCCGATGTAAAATCGGGATGCTCTGAACCAACTGAGCTAATCGCCCTTTTGCTTTTAGCGAATGCAAATGTAAGATAGATTTTAATTAAAAGCAACAGATACGCTTAAAAAATATCTTTTTTCCCAAATTTTAAAAAAGTATTGCGAACACCCACCCAGGATAGCTGTTTTAAACAAAATAATAATATGGCTTTACTCGGACAAATAATTAAATCTGGAATTGATCTTGGAAATCGGATCACGAAAGAACAAGACAATCCCGCTGCTGCTCAGCAAAAACAACTAAAGACACTCCTCCAAAAAGCAAAAGGTACAGCCTTTGGCATTTACTATGATTTTGAAGGCTTATTGAAAGAAGAAGATCTCATTTCGGCTTTTAGGAAAGCTGTGCCCTTACATGATTATCAAAGAATGAATGAACGCTGGTGGCAGCAACAGCAAGTTAATGAAAACATTAGCTGGCCTGGTAAGCCTGCTTATTTTGCACTGTCTAGTGGAACAACGGGTAAGAAAAGTAAAAGAATCCCCGTGACTGATGATATGCTGACCGCGTTTCGTTCCGTTGGGGTATCTCAGGCTATTAGTCTATCGAATTTTGATTTGCCGACTGAAGTATTCGAAAAAGAAGTCTTATTATTGAGTAGTTCTGCTGATTTGGATGAACACAAACATGGGCATTTAGAAGGAGAAATCAGTGGTATTAATTCCAGTAACTTACCGCCTTGGTTTGGAGGATTTTACCGACCTGGTAAGGAAATTGCGGCCATTAGTGACTGGGACAACCGAGTAGAAGCGATTGCTAAAGAAGCGAGTAATTGGGATATTGGTGCCATCGCAGGTATTCCTTCTTGGGTTTCCATGCTGCTACAAGCCATTATTGATAAACATGAATTGAAAACCATTCATGACATTTGGCCAAATTTGAGTATTTATTTATCCGGTGGTGTAGCTTTTGAACCCTACCGCCAGACTTTCGAAGCTTTGACGGCTAAGCCTCTTATTTATATGGATACCTATTTGGCATCAGAAGGTTTTTTCGCTTATACGGCTAAGCCTGGAAATATGAATATGAAATTAGCCATTGAGCATGATATTTTTTATGAATTTATTCCTTTTGATGAAAGAGGATTTGATGAAATGGGGAACATCCTGGATCATCCAACGGTCTTCTCCATAGATGAAGTAAACGAAAAGGAAGATTATGCTTTGATTGTCTCTTCTCCTGCTGGTGCTTGGCGTTACATGATCGGTGATACCATCCAATTCACAGATTTAGATGCGATGGAAATGCGTATTTCGGGTAGAACTAAATATTTCTTGAATGTAGTCGGATCTCAATTATCGGAAGATAAAATGAATACTGCAATTGACGAGATAGAGCAAAAGCTAAATCTAGATTTTAAAGAATACGCAGTAGCAGCCTTAAAAGATGAGAATGGAGAATTTTATCACCAATGGATCTTAGGTGGTCAGGGTCAAGAAACTAATGAAGATATAGCTGAGGCATTGGATGAAGCACTGAAGGCATTGAATAAAAACTATAAGGTAGCTCGAAATAAAGCCCTAAAAGACATAAAAGTTGAAGTAATAGATGTCGACACTATTTTTAATTGGTTAGAAAGCAAAAAGAAGAAGGGCGGACAAATAAAGTTACCTAAAATTATGAAGCCAGAGATGATGGAAGATTTGCTTCAATATGCAAAAGAAATGGCATAGTTATAAGGCTTGATCAATGGTTAAATTATCTTGGGTTTGCTCTAATAAGAGCTTTACTTCATCTGGTGACATATAATATTTTTCAATTTTCTTTTTATAAATATCTGGTAAGCTGGAATGTTCCAAAATGAACTTTTTGGTGGCCAGGATTTCTTTAGCAAAACCATTTTCGATGGCATAAAGATCGGCTTTACGCTCCGCACCAATCCGAAAGTTTGGGAATAGCCAATATCCTAAACCAAAACGGATCATGTTGCCGGCACTACGATGGAAATAATCCATCACATGACCCAATTCGTGTGCAAACCAACCTACTAAAACAACTTCTGGAAGTTCTTCTATTTTCAGGTATTCTGCAAAATTGGAATGATTACTGATTTCAATTTTATACGTTCGGTTTTTAGGCTTGAAGACCTTAAAATCCAGAACAGGCTGAGCGCGCATGTTGGTTTTAGGAGTAGCTTTCTGGGAAAGAATGATGGTATTGTTTTCTAAAGCTTGATAGCCAGCAACTGCCTTTTTGAAACAGGCCTTAATAAAGGCATTGTCAATATTTTTATATTCGATAAGCATTCAAAATGTTTTGCTCTATAACGGGAAAGCATGGTCGATGTTTGGACTAAATTTTATAAATGATATTCAATACAAAAAACAACAACACGAATACAGATACAAATGACCGGCCAAAATCCGTAGAGGAAATTACCGCTCAACAAGTCGAAGAAGGACTGGAGGAATATAACCGGAGCAATCGAGGACTTTTCTTATCTGCTTTTACCGCAGGCATGGATTTAGGGTTTAGCCTTCTAATTATGGCTATTCTTTATACAATGTTTGCTCCGAAAATATCTCCAGAGCTGATGCGGGTACTTCTAGCACTTGCCTACCCTATTGGTTTTATTTTCGTTGTACTTGGACGCTCCGCTTTATTCACCGAACATACTACACTAGCTGTTTTTCCAGTCTTGGATGGGAAACAACCCGTCTCAAGGTTAGCCAGGAACTGGGGTATTATTTACGGGGGTAATCTTATTGGAGGTTATATTATTGGTTTAATGATCGCTTGGATCGGACCACAGCATGGCATAATTTCGGTACATGCACTCGAAGAAATTGCCCTGCATTTAATTAAAGGAAACGGATTTGTTATCCTCGGAAGTGGCTTACTGGCAGGTTGGTTAATGGGATTATTGTCCTGGCTGGTAACTTCTTCTCAAGAGACCATTAGTCGTATCTTTATTGTATTTCTAATCACCAGCGCCATCGGAATTGGCTCTTTACACCACTGTATCGTTGGCTCCACAGAAATGTTTGTTGGCGTTTTAGTTTCGGATAAAATAACCATTATGGATTATTTGTCAACCCAATTTTGGGCCACCCTGGGAAATATTATTGGAGGTGTGTTTTTTGTTTCTATTTTAAAATTCCAGGTTACGAAGCATTAGCCTTTATTCTAAAATAGTTTTTATCTTTTCTGTAAAAAAGAATGGACAATATCTTTTCAATTAAGCACCTACGTCAAGCAGCTGAAGCGAAGTTGGATCCAGATAGTTATACTTACCTCGAAGGTGGTGCGGATGATATGGAGACCTTATGCCGGAACCTACGGGCTTTCCAGTCTTATCAAATTCGTCCGCGTAGGTTGGTTGATGTCCGGAAAGTAGATACAACTAGGACCATTTTTGGTAAAACCTGGGCGAACCCTATATTTCTTGCACCAATTGGCTTCCAACAATTATTTACGAAAGATGGCGCTTTAGCAACTGCCCGTGCCGCTGCGAATAAAAACCAACTGATGGTCGCCTCCACCGTTACTTATCACCCTTTTGAAGCCATTGCTAATCATTTTCCGAATTACAAACCTTGGTTTCAACTTTACCCAACGACCAACAGAGATATTACCAAAAGATTGATTCAAAATGCAGAAGCAGCAGGTAGTGAGGTTTTAGTAATTACCACTGATGTTCCGGTAGTGGGCAACCGGGAGAACCACGCCAAAATCATACTGTCCAATACCGTTGGGAAAAATCAGCAAATGGGGAATTTACCTGATTTAGGCTTGGATCAATCCTTTCATGATCCAGGGATGACCTGGGATATTATTCCCTGGATTCGCCGCTTTAGTCAAATGAAAATTGTTTTGAAAGGAATCATGACCGCAGAAGATGCCTATCTAGCGATGGACCATGGAGTAGATGGCATTTATATCTCCAACCACGGAGGCCGTCAGTTGGAAAGCAATCTAAGTACGATCGAATGTTTGGAGGAAATTGCTACAGCCGTAGCTGGTCAGTTGCCGCTGTTCATAGACGGTGGCTTTCGAAGAGGTACAGATGTCTTTAAAGCTCTGGCACTTGGTGCCACGGCAGTTGGCATTGGCCGGCCTTATATTTATGGTTTAGCTAGTCATGGACAGGTAGGCATAGAGAAAGTCCTTGATATTTTTCAATCCGAATTGACTCGTAATATGCAATTGGCTGGGGTAGTTAGTTTACAAGAATTGGACCAAGGGTTTGTGAAGAAAGCCCCTGTACTATAAAAGCCACAACTACCGTATGGTAATCGTGGCTTTTCTTATTTAAAGTTGTCGTGATTTTATTTAGTATTGGACGCTCTATTCTCCAAACGGATTTCATCTTGA
>CAXIDD010000014.1:0-18761 GCA_964021975.1 uncultured Saprospirales bacterium
CGCTTAATTTAAGAAAGGTTGATTTCATTTTTTAATAATGCTATGTGAAGCAACTTACGAAAGACTGAATTAGTTGGCTACATTTTTCGTTGAATGTCTAGTTTTTATCGGCTTATTGATAGGAAATTTCATCTGGCAATTCATTTTGATCATCGCTTTGATAAGGAAAATAACTCTTCAGTTGCGCTCCAACTTCCTGAATACCATCACAGACTCCAGCTACAAAATTACCCGCTCTAAACTGTGTCTGCATTTTATCTTTAACAGTATCCCAGAAATCTTCTGGTACTACTTCATCAATTCCTTGGTCCCCAAGAATAGCAAATTTCTTTTGTAGAGGAACTAAAAAAATTAGGACCCCATTACGACGCGCAGTTCGGTGCATACCCATTTTTCTAAAGGCATTTTGGGCATCTTTCATCAGGGTTTTATCTATTTTCTCGTGCAGGTGTACTCTGATCTCACCAGAGGTGTGTTTTTCTGCTGATTGGATGGCTGCAATTATTTTGGCTTCATCTGTTGGTTGGAAAAAACCGAATATATTTTCTGTTTCCATACGGATTAAAAATGGTAATTTACAATGAACTGAATTGTACTATATGTGTAAAAAGATTTATTAAATGTAGCGGCGACTAATTCTGCCGTTATATAAAAAAATAATTTATTACAAAGTAGATTAGATAACTCTAAAAAGGAAACAATGACAATGAGATTTAGTTTGAGTACGCTTTTATTAATAGGCTTGTTTTTTGCGTGTAATCGGAAAGCAAAAATTGCAGTAGACCCTTGTTTTGATGCTGCCATGGTAAACAAAGAAGCCGTCTGCCCTATGAATTATGCGCCGGTATGTGGCTGTGATGATAAAACCTATTCGAATAGTTGTGTGGCCTTGAATGCAGGAGTCACACAATGGTCTAATGGCGCTTGTGATGATAATAATTAGCGGGACATTGGAATGGTAATCTGCGTATCTAAACTATCCAAGCCTGCTGGAAGTACCCATTTGGGCCCAAGTCTTAGCTGTTTTAAGGCCTTACGCTCCGTTTTTCTATCAGGGCTACTGACCACTTGCAAGTTGCCAATGGTCCCATCGGCATAAACCGTAAACCGGATGGTGGTGCCACTAGGAGCGGCCGATACTGCGGATCGACTTACTTTGCCTGCTCTTTTTTTGGCATTTGTAGCCGACTGATCCTGGAAGTAGGAAAAACCGCCAACTGGAAAAGGTTGCTGAGTGTTGTTGACTTCAGATAAAGCTGAATTTCTTTTCTTTAAGTTGATGCTTAGTGTTTGATCCATTTTAACCTGTAGGGTAGTATCAGCGTAATTAAAATGAGAAATCTGGACCCCAGCTGCTTGTCCCGATAGGGCTTGTTGGATACTAAAGTTGCCTGCGAAATCAGACCGAGTCTCCTGTTGGTTCTCTAAATCTCGAATTAATGCCCCTGCTACGGGCTGGCCCGTTGGATCTAAGATTCGGCCACTAATCATTTGTATAGGAAGATCTTCATAAGCTTGTGGTAAACTGGTGGTGACCGGTTCTTTACCTTTTTCGGCTGCTTGTGATTTCGAACGGATTGCTATCATTTCTTCTTGAGACGGCGGTGGAGCGGGCATTTTATCGGCTAGTACTTCTTCATCTACTTCCTCAATAAGGGCTACTTCGGGGCTTGCCGGCCTTGTATTTATGGGGGCTGATTGATTAGGTACAGTTTGTGGGGCCTGTTCGCGAGCATTAGTCTCCGGTTTTGGTGGAGGGCTGGGAAGTACTTCGTCCTCAGTGTCTAATACTTGTGTGGTAGGTTCTGTTATTGGTGTTGTTTTTTCGTTAGGAGTAGCTGTGGTTTCAGTTGGAGACTCTGTAGTCTGGTCCATGCTGAGTGTCCCTGTAGCGTTTGGTTGGTTGAGCCACCAAGTCATGCCAACTACTACCAAAAATAAGATAGCTGCCGCAATTCGACGTACCATTATGGGAATAATGACAGCAGGTTTGTTTTTCTGTTGGAGTTGTTTTCTTAGTCGATCTATATTTTGCTGATGATCTATATCTGAGAAGCTTCTTAGACCATCTAGGGCGTCGCGTGCAAAGTCATCCTCTTGACTGATTTGATCCAGTTGAGCTTCTTCTTTGGCGCGGATATTTCCGTTAATCCACTTGCGCAGGCCATCTTGAAATGATCTATTCTGCTTCATGGTTTTCTTTTTCGAGTTTAGCTTCTATACAGTTTTTTAAGTTTCTTCGTCCATTTTGAATGTTTGAGCGTACTTTTCCTACTGCTAAGGTTTGTTGGGCTGCGATTTCTTTATAGCTCAACCCTTGTAAGTAAAACAAGTCAACACAAAACTTTTGTTTTGGAGGCAGTTCTTCCATGCAATGCTCTAAATGTTGCAATTGTATTTCCTTTTGATCGTTTGGGCTTTCAAAGATAGGATGCACAACTTCCTCAGATTGCATAAGTTCGGGCGCGACGGGAACGATAATCTTTTTTTTCCGGAGTTCCATTAGGCAGTGGTTCTTGGCTAATACATAAACCCAGGGGCGAAAATCTTTGACTTTGTGTTTTTTTAGTTTGGGAGGCAATTGTTCAAAAATACTCATGACAGCATCTTCTGCAGCCTCTGGGGACTTTAGATACTTCAAGCACACACCATATAGCATTTCCAAATAGCGATCGAATAATTGACCTAGTGCATCCATCCTCCCTTTCTCCAGGTAGTGTGCAAGTAGATCAGCATCACTTTGTTCTTTGTTCTTTTTGAAAAGCATCCTTTTGGTATATCCAGGAATAACTGTAACAGTGGTAAAAGTAAGGAATTTACGGTAGCTATAATATAGCTACTTAAAACATAAAGCAATAAAATATAGCGTTTAGTCTTACAATTCCTATGGGTTTAGTACTTTTAAAGCCCCGATTAAAAAACAACCATGAAGGCAATTATTTTTGATTTTGATGGCACTTTAGCAGATTCTCTCCTACTCGGTTTGAGTGGGGTCAATCAGCTAGCTGATCGTTTTTCTTACCAGGCATTCCAAGATACGGAATACCTCCGGTCTAAAGGCGTCCAGGAAATCATTAAAGAAGATCTAGGCCTGAAGTGGTATCAATATCCACTTTATTTGTGGGCACTGAAACGCATTTTAATGCCACAAATTCCAAAGTTAGAATTACACGAATCTATTCCAGAATCTTTAGAAAGGTTGGTCAATCAGGCTCGACTTTTTATTTTAACTTCTAATATAGAACCAGCAGTACAGCATGTTTTAGGGCGTTATGAGCTTAATTGTTTCGAAGGGATTTATACGGATGCCTCTCTTTTTAGAAAACACAGTAAACTCAAACGATTATTAAAAAGACATCAATTGTTACCCAACGAAGCGGTTTACGTGGGAGATGAAGTACGAGATATTATTGCTTGTCGCAAAATTGGGATGCCCATTATTTCTGTGAGCTGGGGTTTTAATAATGCGAAAAAATTAGCTGAAGTTGGACCAGATTACGTGGCACATTCTCCCCAAGAGTTGGTAGAAATCTTAGAAACAAAATTTTTGCTCAAACTTTAAGAAGCTATTTACAGTAATGTGCTTAATCTAATATTTTTTTACTGTATAGTCACCATGGACAATAAGCTCATTGGCAATCTCTTCGGTCATCTGGAGCATATTCATATTTTGATCATAAGTGGCATTCAATGCAAAAACACGGTTTTGCATAATGAATTGATAAATATGCCAATCGGTAGCAGGGGTGGGTACACTCAGAACATCCTTAAAAGCAATCCAATGTAGAGTGCCTTCGTCACAAAATGGGGGAGGCATCATCGGGATATCCGCTAAGTAAATATTACATTGCCAGTTGTAATTAATGGGAGAAGTTTCAATCAATGAACCACAATATTTTAAGCTGGAAAGTGCCAAGCCGGTTTCTTCTTTTAACTCACGCAGGGCCGCTGTATAAGGGTCTTCAAAAGGTTCTAATTTCCCTCCAACGGGTACATATTTACCACGGTGAGGAGGGTTTGCTCTTTTGAGTAAAAGAAAGTTATTTTCATGCCGTAGGACGATCATAGCGGCACTTCTTTTATATCCTAAAGGGAAGTTCATGCTTGTTTTTTGCTTTCTAAACTCTAAATTCAGGATAATGGTTTCTTTTTTATAAAAAAAACCTTACTTTTGCAGTCCTAAAAATAAAAAAAGCGGAGTAATGAAAAAGGACACTCATCCAGAAGAATATAGAATGGTAGTTTTTCAAGATCTTTCCAACAGTGAAACGGTCCTTACACGTTCATGTGTATCTACTAGAGACACGATTGTTTGGGAAGATGGAAAGGAATATCCTTTAGTGAAATTAGAGATCTCGAGTAAGTCTCACCCATTCTTTACTGGAAAAATGAAATTTGTTGATACGGCAGGTCGTATTGATAAGTTTAACAAGAAATTTGCCAAGTTTGCTAAGAAATAGTAGCTGGTTTTTACTTAGCTACTAAGCATACAACAGGCATTGGCGAAAAGCCGTTAAAGGGTAAAGTAGAGCAAAACTCCACTTTGCCCTTTGTTCATTTTTCTAAAGAAAGTGACTTGGCACTAAGACTATACGTCTTATTTTTATAATCTACATACTATGGCCAATATAATCCTATTCGACAACGAAATTAGAGAGCACCTCCTACCACTCACTTATACCAAACCGGTTTGCGAACTTCGGGTAGGTATCCTTACCATCCGTGAAAAATGGGAGCGTTGGTTGAAATCCTCTGCTTTCTATATTACTCAAGACTACCTAGCTGGTAAGTACGGCTTAGATTATGGAGACGTAAACTACGTAATCAATGGGTCTGTCTTACCTTCCGCCCAGCTTTGTGAATTGATCCGGCAAATGGATGAAAATGAAGCCTACTTACAAGGGGATGAATTGATCGTTGCCAAGGTAGGGGCTCGCCAACTTGAAAAGTTGATCAAGGATGAAGAAATTGAAGATCTGATTGGAATGGATGTTCAAAACACCCAATTTGATAAGATTAATAGGATCTGGGATATCTTTCAATTAAATGATGCAGCTATTTGCTCCGACTTTGAGTTATTGACCAAAGATCGGAAATCTGCTACCATTAGTGATACAAATCGGATCATTGGTGACGGCCCCGTATTTTTGGAAGCTGGTGCTCAAATGGAATGCTGTACTTTAAATACAACAGAAGGTCCCATCTATATCGGTAAGGATGCTGAAATTATGGAAGGCAGTATGCTGAGAGGTAGTATTGCGATTGGTGCCCATTCTAAAGTTATGATGGGTACACGTCTTTACGGAGGTACTTCCGTTGGGCCTTATTGCAAAGTAGGAGGAGAAGTAGCAAATAGTGTGATTCAGGCTTATTCTAACAAGCAACATGAAGGCTTTCTTGGTAACTCGATCATTGGAGAATGGTGTAATGTAGGAGCAGATACAAATACTTCTAATTTGAAAAATAATTACGAAGAAGTCAAAGTCTGGAATTATTCTTCGGAGCGATTCCAAGCAACCGGTACACAATTTTGTGGCTTAATTATGGGAGATCACGCCAAAACAGGTATTAATACGATGCTCAATACGGGGACCGTTATAGGCGTAGCTGCTAATGTTTATGGTGCTGGATATCCAAGGACTTTCATTCCTTCCTTTGCCATGGGAGGACCGCAGGGATATAAAACCTTTAAAATCGAAAACGC
Source organism: uncultured Saprospirales bacterium (assembly GCA_964021975.1). Taxonomy (GTDB): domain Bacteria; phylum Bacteroidota; class Bacteroidia; order Chitinophagales; family Saprospiraceae; genus DATFKA01. The sequence goes on from CAXIDD010000014.1 coordinate 5,705, forward strand.
TTTCCAAATGGTTGAGCGTATGATGGCACGACGGGATGTGGCTTACACCTCTGAAGATCGATTAATTATGATGCGTATCTTCGAAGACAGCTCCAAATACCGAAGATGGGAAAAATAGGAAAAGAAAATTGGTGGCAGGTAATCGGTAGTTACCTCAGTGAGATTACCATTGAGGAACGTTCAAGTCCTTATAACAAAGTGCTGCAAGTTATCCTGAAAAATGGTCGCTATCAGCTTTGTACCGAGAATGCCATCTATTCCTATGATGATCTCTACACCAATTTTGCAAAAGCTTTTACGGCCATCAATGTCGCCAATCAGCAGATAGAAGATGTTCTTTTACTTGGTTTAGGTTTAGGAAGCATTCCCTTTATCCTGGAGAAAAAATTTCAGATGGACTGTCAATTGACGGCCGTAGAAATTGACGAAGAGGTTGTTGATTTAGCGCACCAGTACGTTCTAAAGGATTTGAAAATGCCCATAAATTCCATTTGTACGGATGCCCAATATTTTTTACAAATGGATAGCCAACAATACGACCTGATCTGCATGGATATTTTTCAGGATGACCAAATACCAGAACATTTCCTAGGCCGTGCTTTCCTAGAACAAATAGAAGCTAGACTTAGACCGGGAGGTATTCTTCTTTTTAATCATTTGGCTTTGACCAAAGAAGATAAAAGAATCGCCACGGATTATTACACCCAGATTTTTCTTCCTTATTTTCCCAAAGCAACGTACATAGATGCCGCTTCTAATTACGTATTCCTGAATCATGAACGATTTTTAGATCGTAGCTAAGTCAATTATCTGACAAAATTGGACTTGATTTTCTTTCTGGTATACTGCTTATTTAAAGCGCACTTTTAGATTTGCGCCCGCAATTTTTTCCTTTCTATGTCCAGAATTTGTACTTGTTGCCAAGAACGATTGTATGGTAGAGCTGATCAAAAATTTTGCTCAGACTTTTGCCGCAATCAATTTCACAATCAAAAGAAAAAATCAGAATACAGCTATTTCCGACGCATCAATCGAATTTTGCATCGAAATAGAAATATTTTGTTGCGGATCTATCAGCAGCCTAGATTGGTAGTCCAATGGGAAGAGTTATTACAAGCTGGGTTTGATGCGCGTTATTGTACCGCTTGTGAAAGAGGGCAAGAAGGGAAACTAATTTATTATTGTTATGATATGGTTTATGAGTCGAGTGCCTTAGAAGTAAAAAGTCTTCAATTATCCCAATTGTCTAATCATGGAATATTTGAAGACTTTTATAAGAAATAAGCGCCTAATCTTTAAGCCCGCCTTTATTCAGGGCGTTCAATTTCTCCGTTTTCGATGGCTTTATAAAACTTTAGGATGTATTTTTTGACATCATTTCTAGAGCTTTTACTCAACAGGTCAAAATCGTCGACATAGTTAATAATGGCGTCTTTTTTATTGATGAAGTGATCAATAGTCCCGACTAGTTCCTCATCATTACAAAGCCCTAAGAATACGCGGTCACGAATAGAAGTCTGATCATAATCGGAATTAGGCAATGCATAACTGGCATTCACTAAACCCGAAAAATCGAAATCGTAAGGCGCTACTCGGTAGACTTCCTCTTTTTTGGTTTTCAAAATTTTAATATTTCGATTCATTACAATTGAATAATCAGCATTACCAATCATGTATTGGAATAGCGTAGCAGTACTCAGACACTCTTTTAAAAAGTCTTCCTTGGGTCTGGAATAGCAATCTTCACAGACTTCAGCATTTAAGCGACGCTCTAGACTTTTCTCATCTTCTATGACGATTCCCCAGCTTTCATCAGTCTGGCCAGTGGCGGTGCAATTGTATTGAATTTTTACCAATTGGGCTTGGAAGCTAGCTTCGGACAAAAGATTAAAGATCTGGTAAGTCAGATATTCTCGCAGAATATAATCTTTGCCACTTCGCCCAGGTGTACATTGAGTAACTAATTTAAGCTCATCATCCTTGTTTAAATTAGCTGCGACCAGTTGCTTTTTTACAAAGTTGAGCTTAAGTGGTGGCTTTTCGCAAATTCTTCTCCGGTATTTACCACGTGGGCGTATTTTGACTGCCCATTTAGAGGTTTCATTATCCGTATTTCTAAAAGATAAAGTAGCTGGTTGGTAATTATTTGTTTTCCGCATGGAGTCCAGCTGGTCCATATTCGTAAAGATCTGTAGTTCCAAAACTTCTTTATGATCCATGAGGTCAAATATAGATTGACTTTGGAGGAGCTGTGGGTTTAAACAGCAGGCCATAAATAGGAGGAAAACGGTAGATAATTTGAAACTTACAGTTGGCAGTTTCGTTTCCATGTAATTTAGGTTAATAGTGGTTTAAAGTGTTATATCGGAATAGAAGTTATCTCTTTATTCGAAAATGAGCAAAATATTTAGATTTACCTAGCAGAAACTCTATAAATACCAGGAATTATCGATTAAAAGTGGGTTAATTAGAAAAGGAATGCACTAAAGTCACTAACTTTACGGTCACTCTTACGTTATTAAAGAAAAATGCAATTAATCGATGTTTACAATTAATATTTATTTACGTTTTGCACTTATTGCAGTAGGATTGCTTGGAGGTATTGCACTTTCTATAGCTTGGGGCTTTTGGTATGGATTCCCACTAATTTTGGCAGGTGTGGTTTTACTTGCTGGTTACATCGCTTTAGGGACTGTTCAATCAGCCGCCATGTTGATGCAATCTGGGGATTTAGTAAAAACAGAGGAGCGTTTGAATCTAACCTTGTTTCCAAATTGGCTTTATGTTTCTAACCGCGCTTACTTCTATATGATTAAAGGATCGGTAGCATTAGGTAGAAAAGACATGGAAGAAGGAGAAAAATGGCTGAAGAAAGCCCAAACGGTGAAAGTACCAACCGATAATGAAAAAGCCATGATCGAAATTCAGTTGGCTAATATTCATGCTTCCAAAGGAAAGCGCAAACAAGCCATGGTGCATTTACGCAATGCGAAACAACTGAAAATATCCGAAACTACTATTAAAGATCAGCTCAAACAATTGGAGCAGAGTATCAAAAGTATGGGAGCCATGAGTGCTGCCAATACCATGGGTGGACGAGGTGCTGCCATGATGAAGGGGGGCAAAAGCAAACGCAGAAGACCCAAAATGCGGTAGAGATATTGCAATACGATAGAGCCCTTGCACTGCAAGGGCTCTATCGTAAATCTAATTGGCATCAATCACATCACCACTACCTGTAATCCTGGTATCAACACTGGGATCTCCTTTGTAAAAGACATCACCACTACCTGTAATTCGTACATCTAGCACATCATCTACGAATACTTCGGCATCTCCAGAGCCTCTTATCTCAATATCTGCACTACTACAAACCAGATCAAAAGCAAAAAGGTCTCCAGAACCGGTAATGTTCACAACCAAATCATCTGCGGTTCCTTCTAGACGCATATCTCCAGAACCTGAAATAGTAGTGTTGATATCATCAGAGTCTAAGGCTAAATCCATGTCTCCAGACCCACTAATTCGGAGGTTTATATCATCTGTGATAAATATATTTTCTCCATAAATATCTCCAGAACCAGAGATTTGCAGATCCCTAATATTAGGCATCGTGATATAGATACTGAAGTCATCCATATTTCTGATACAACGATCAAATTCGATTTCCCAGAAGCCATTCCGAACATCTAGTTCTAACTCTCGAATTACATTGGCTTGCCCTTCTGCTCGTACTTCAAAAACAGGGCCTTGCGTAATAAACACATTGACGGATGTTTTTAAACTCAAGCCATCAAATTCATTCATGTTTAGAACTTCAACGACGTTTGATCCAGAACCACGGATACAGTTGGTACCAATTCCATCTCCATCAATATCAATGATACAGCTGTTGAGCGTGAGTGCTAGCAGTAAAAAGACTGGCATCCATTTTTTTAGATTTTTCATAATTTCCATTTAAATTTTTAAAATTCAATTCTATAATTTAGGGTTGGGAATAATCCTGTCTGGTAATATTTTTCAATCTGATTGCTATCTTGATTATAAAACTGGCCAAAGAGATTTTCTCGGTTAAATACATTTTGAATATCAATCATGATAGAATGGGTGTTTTTTTGAGTATTAATTTTATAGCTGAAGCCTAAATCAAACCGCTGATAATTTCCAGTTCGCTCGGCAAAAGGGCGATCTTCAAAATAGACCGCTTCGTCGAGTGCTTTAGAAGCCGCTTCATCTAATGGTGTAAAACGATTGCCCCCAGAAAAAATCATTTTGGCATTAATAGCCAGTAGATTTTTTTGACCTACTCGGAACTCCTTACCTCCCAATAGACTCATCTGATAATTACCGTTGTAAGTGGTATTATACCATTGATCATTTAAGTTTTTAAACTTCGAATCGTACAAGGAGCCTGTGATTAGGAAGTAATAGTCATTTGCGAAAGGTTTTTCCAGGGTAAGGTCAATTCCTACATTTCGACCTGTACCTCTACTAACCGCATCCTCTGCTCGAATAACATCCCAAATGTTCGAGGCATTGATTAAAGAGCCAGTGCTGTTAGGGTCAGACTCTATCGGTACATCGTATAAATGCTGGTAATAAGCCTCGATATTCAATCGAAGGTCTTTGCCGAGAATATGGTTATAACCGATCACAGCGTGCATCGCTTTGGTTAGATCCAGGTATTTAGCAGGTTGATGACGGTCACCGTTAGGGAAGCTACCATCGAATAAATAAATGGCTAAATGCTCCATTTTACTATGGAGTCCTAAAGAAGCACTCCATTTTGTTTTAGGACTAGCTTGATATTGTATAGATGTCCGGGGCTCTATAGATTTTTTCCCATTGAGCATAAAATGAGAATAATGTACCCCTGAAAAGAAAGTCCAATTATCTTTCCAACGGTATTTCCATTGTAGGAAGGCTTGTAGAAATTGAGTGTCTCCACTGTTATCAAAAAAACGCTCTAAGTTTTCTCCATTGTCTTCATCGTATTGGAATTTAAACTTTAAAGCACTGATAATAGCACCAGTCCGTATGGTACTTCGCCTATTTATTTTATGACTATAAGTAGAACTGAGACGAAGACTTTGATCAGAAACCAGATCAGTAGCATCATCGTGCGCCTGGTAGTTTCGTAAGGAATCTAGATAGTAATAATGACTATTGGATTCATTGATTGACCCTGAAATCACGGTGCGTAAATAACTACGATCAGAGGTTAGGATCTGATGAGAGAGGCCAATAATTCCTAATTGCTGTTCTTCCAGAAAACCCCATTTGTCATCTTCTCCTTCCCAATTTTGAGGATCAGAGTCTGGATCAAATGAAGAAGCATTATTCCCTCCCAAGCCAAACAAAGCGAAGGTGCCATACTGAGCAGTTGGGAAATTGAATTTAAAGGATAAATCCTGGTATTTCGGTAGAATATCTTCTACTGGACTTAAGCCTAAAGTTTCTAAGGCTTTCAAAGTAGAATACCGATAGTTGATGACATAAGAACTTTTTCCATTGGCTGAAAAAGGACCTTCGGCTCCTAACTCTATTCCTAATAAACCAATCATAGCAGAATATTCCTGTTTTTGATTGTTACCATTGCGCAGTTTTAAATCAAAAACACCGGATAGGGCATTACCAAATTCTGCTGGAAAAGCACCCGTATAAAAATCTGAATTGGAAAGCGTGGTACTACTCAACATACTAATGGCACCACCAGAACTTCCTGCTCCACTAAAATGATTTGGGTTTGGTATTTCAATGCCTTCCATTCTCCAAAGAACACCTCTTGGAGAATTCCCTCGAACTACAATTTCATTAAATAAATCATCACCCGAGCCAACGGACACACCCGCAAAGTTTTGGGCCATTCTTGCGGGGTCAAAGAGACTAGAAGCATAACGACTGGTTTCTTCAACTGAAAAGCTGCGCGCACTGACACTTGCAAATTCGTTTAATGCTTCGGAGCGATTGTCTTCGGCACTTACCGTTATTTCGGCTAGTTGAGTGGTGGATTCTACCATTTCAAGCTCTAGGACTAATTCTTTGCCCGAACTCAGAATGATGCCAGATAATAATAGTGGTTCGTAGCCCAAATAGCTCACACTAACTTGATGGCGACCTACTGGAATAGCAGGGATCATAAATTGGCCATCGATATCCGTAACGGCTCCAATAATTGGATTTAGACTCAAAACGGCAACGGTAGCACCTGTTAAAGGCATTTGGCTGTCCTGATCTCGAAGCGTTCCGCGGATGTTTTGTTTGGGTGTGGTTTGGCTTTGGGCGACTAAAGAGCTAGCGCACAGACAAAGCAGTAGCCATACAAAGCTAGTTTGAAGTTTCATGTTGGATATGTTTTTAGGATAAGGAGTAGCCCTAGCGGGTGAAATTGCTTACAAATTTGATGTGTTGTTTTAGGGCTACTCCTGGTTTTTTACGGTCGGGTGATTTTATTTTGATGGGATCTTACGTGTATAGAAGTCGCACTGCAACGTCTGTATCTACCAATTATCGTTGTTTCTCCAGTTGTTACCGAAACCTCCGAAACGCAAGGTAATTCCAGCAAAAGCACCTTTAAAATCGTCATTGGTATATAGGCTGCCATCATTGACACCGTCTAGATAGCGGTAGCCTACGGTTCCGGCTAATTTAAACCAGCGGGTAACATTGAGCTCAATACCTGCTTCAGGGGTAAAGACAAATACTTGGTCAAAATCGTCGAAAGAATTATCTTCAAATCTAATGTCAATAGCTCCCCAACCGACTCTAGCACTTCCGTAAAAGTGGATTATTTTATGGGTTGGCACACTAAATCCAAGCCAAAGACCACCATGGCCTAAGTCAATACTTTCGATATCTCCATCCTGGTCTAATAATTCTTCAAAATCTAGGCTTCCCATTCCATAGCCACCTATAAAGAAGCTATTGATTAAGAGGCCACCACCGCCACCAATGGATGTGTTATAGTCTTTGTCCAAACCGATTTCTACAATGGGTGCTCCAAAACCACCAACAACGCGAGCGCGGTTAAAAAGTGTTTGTGTTTGTGCACTTATCGATGCGATACTAAATAAAAGCAATGCGAAGGTGATTATTTGCTTTTTCATGAATATTTAAGTTTATAAAGTTTGAAAATTTATGCATAACATGCCCAGCTTGTATAGCGAACAATACAAGACCATTGGGCAAATTAAATTCTAATTAATTTGCTGAAAAAAATTCAGCTTGCAGTGGCTTGTGCTAAGAAGAATAATGATTTAAATAGAAAATAAAATTTAGAAAATCATTAATCCAGCCAGCCACAAAACGATTTTTCGGGTTTTTAAAAACGCAGCCCAGCATTCCAGCCGAACCATATTTTAGTATTTTTTTCTCCTTTAGTTTGATCAAAAATAGTTTCAGGAGCAAAACTGGTTCCTATCGTTCCCGTTTCAGGGTCCATGCGATTAGAAATCATCCAATTGCAGACCGGTCCTCCAAATAAACTCATTTTGCGACCAACTCTGAGGTCCATCAAGACTTTTAGTTGGTTCAATTGATGTAAGTCATTGGTCCAACTTTCCTTTTCATTGATATGTAAGCTGAGGGCTTCAACGTTGACCAGGAAGCGGGATCCTAATTTTATTCCGGTCCCTAGGCCATATCCGAGTCCCCAACTCATTTCTTTAATGTCAATATCTTGAGCGTTCTGCACATCTTCTATGCGCGTTCCTATAATAAAGATGTTATAAAATCTTCTTACCCCTACTTTTAATGCAAAATTTCCAGATAAATATTCACTGGCAGAAAATTCAGCTCGATTGTAGCCTTTTTTAACAATATTGATCAACCCGATTGGTAGGCCTGAGATGGAGTCAGACTTGTTGATGAGTCCCAGTTGAAAACCATCTACTTTTTCAGCTTTATTTAAAAATCCACTGATCTGAGCAGTTTTGACATCCTTTGCGGTATTTAAAAGCCCGCTAGCTTGGAATTTGGTATTGCCTTTTGCTCGATTATGGAAAACCGATAATTGGATGGCATTGGCATCTTTTTGAATGGAATTAAGAAAAATAGCGGATTGAATGCCTTCAAAACCACCTTTGGCAATATTAAATAGGCTAGCAGTTTGGATGGCAGTTCCGTAACCACTTACATTGAATAAACCAGCAATTTGTAATCCTCGTACTGTATCTGCTGTGATATTCCCCAGGCCACTGATCTGGGTACCAAACATGTCATCCCCTACGGTGTTTATTAGTCCGGCAATCTGAACCCCTTGGACATCTTCTTTAATGGTATTGGCAACGCCACCAAATTCTTTTCCTTGTACACCACCATTCATCCCCCAAAGCAAATTCACACTAAATTCATTGGTCACTTGATAACTGGAAAATGTATTGGTACCTAAGAACGGGATGAGGGAGACCTGAGCTAACCTCGATGTTGCATCATTGGCATTTTGGGCTGCGATACGTGCGAGGTCTCTAAAATTGAAGAAATTGTTGCTTGCCTCGTAGTAGCGATCGCCGGGTTCGAGTTGGTATTTGCTTAAATCAATATCGCTGAGTGGGCGATTACCTTCAATAGAACTGATGTATCGTTTTTGTAGATATGGTAGCCGCTCTTCCCATTTTTTTTGTCGAGCTGCCATCAGCGCTTCCATCCGTTCGTCTCGTTTGATAACCGGCTCTTGTGGGATAACTTCGGCTGGGGCTGGAGCTTTAGTTATTTCCTCTACTTTTACTTCCTGTGGGCGCAGGACTATTAAGCGGCCAACCACTCGATAAGTAACTGGAATGGGCTCAAAAATTTGATCCAATGCTTCCTCAAGTGAGGCAGTATTCGCACTCGCAGCAATGGGCTCTTCTAAGGGAATAAACCGGCTACTATAGGCAAAAGTAAGCTCGTAAGTGGTATTGAGGTCCTCAATGACTGCTTTTAAGGTTGCCCCCTCGTAAGAGAAAGTATAGTTTGCTGAATTGTGCTGACTAAAACTAATAGAAGGTGAAAATAGCAATAATACCAAGCAGACAACTAGGCGGGATGAATAAGCGCAAATGGTTTTAAAAGATCGCTTGGTGCGCATTGAATAGGTTTTCGAACGGTCTTAATCACCACAGGTTCCTCCCTGGATGCTGTAAGTGTTTTCAGCTTCTTCTTTAATGCTGTAATTATACAACTCTAAGAAACTCCAGACTTCTTTTAATTCGGGCTGAGGAAGTCGATTAATGGTAATCGGGCAATTTGTATATTTACTAGCGCTTAAATCAATTTTGATATTGAAATATCGTTCTAAGATAGCCGTGACTTCTACCATTGGGGTATCGTCAAATTCTAAAGAAGCATTTTTCCAAGCAATGGCAATATTGGTTTGTTCATTTGCTTCGGAGAGTACCTTTTCTGTATTAGAATAGACTACCATTTTTCCAGGTGTTAATCGTTGGATTGGTGTTTTGACTGGACTCGTTTTAGATTCATCTATTTTGGTACTTACCTCTACAATACCTTCTTCAACGGCGACTTCAACTTGTTCTTCGGTAGGGTAGGCGCGAATATTGAAAGCAGTACCTACAACGGTTGTCAGTACATCCCCCGAACTAATGGTGAAAGGACGGTCGGGAATAGACGCCACATCAAAAAAAGCTTCTCCTTCTAAAGTTACATCTCTCTTTTCAAATTTAGTACTATAAGCTAAGTTTGAATTTTGATTCAAAACAACCTTAGTGCCATCAGGAAGTAATACTTCCATCTTCTCACCGTTGGTTGTCGCTACTTCTGTATAATTAACAGGCTGGAAGATTTGGTTGAAAATTACACTTCCACAAACTAAAATCACTGCAATAGCTGCCGCGATAGACCAAATCCTTTTTCTATGGTGCCTTAGAGGAACAACTTTTACCGGTGGCTTAGTCTCAGAAGCTACAATGGGCCTAACTTTTGGAGCGACTTGTACCTCTACCGGGGCCTCATCGATCAGAAGCTGTGGTTCTAATCTTAACCATGCTTGCTCCGTATTCGTTTCAAAAGGGATTGGTTCATATTCTCCAGAAATACTCCAAAGCTCAATCATCTCATCAAAAAAAGTCCGATTTTCTGGATCACTTTCGGCCCAGGACAATAGCGTTTTACGCTCTGCGGGGGAGATGTTCCCGGAGAGGTATTTGCTCATTAAATCCAAGTATTTTGGGTTGTCCATTGTTTCCATTATCCTTGTTATTCTGTCAACATAAAGGTTTAGTTTTTACCAACCTTTTTTGAATTCAGAATATATTGACAGAAAAGATTTTCATCTTTATTCGTCATCTATATCTATGATGCTTTTAAAGGAGCATTACCCCTATGTTTATTATTAATAAAAAATGAAGATAATTTTTTAATTCTTTTCTCAGAAATTTTAGGGCCTTTCCCATCTGATTTTCTACTGTTTTGACAGAAATATCCATTTCAACGGCAATTTCTTTATAACTCATCTCTTCGTACCTACTTAACTGGAAAACGGTCCGGCAGCGACTGGGTAATTGGTCTACTGCTGCCCGTACTTGGTCTTTTAACTCACCGTGGAGGTATTGACCTTCGCCACCAGAGGTGGAGCCTCCCATCGTTTCGTTATTAATTTCCTCTTCAAATACTTTTTTCTTTCGCAGGTGGCCCAATGCTTCGTTGATGGCCATCCTTCGCAGATAGGCTTGCACAGAAGTGGAGATGGTAATTTGATCGCGTTTCTGCCAAAAACGTAGGAATACTTCCTGAGCTAAATCCTCAACGGTATTTTGCTCTTTAATAATTTTATAAATCGTTGCACAGACATAACCATGATAAGCCTGAAAGAGTTCTTTCAAGGCCAATTTATCGTCTGAATGTTTCAGACGCGTCATCACATCTTCCTGGCTTATTTTGTGCATGGTTTTCAACAAGTTGCAGCGCAAGTATAAAGATAAAGAAATAAATGAATGCTTCTCTTCGACTGATTTAACTTTTTCTTAGAAGAATAGCGGCTATGAGGAAATTTCTGCTAGCAATAAAGCGCTAAAACAATTTGATCCTTCACTTCCAATCCATTTTCCATTAAAGGTTGGGTATTGTTTTTGACAAAATGATTCTTATTGATCTCCTGTATCGAAAAACCCATTTTTTGATACAAATATAGTTGACCAACACTCGTATTCGCAGTGGCAATTTGCAATTCCTGAACACCTTGCTTTGTATAAATTTCAATAATATTTTGCAGCAAATATTGACCAATTCCCAAGCCTTGATAAGTAGGATAGATGGCGATGTTTTCAATGCTGGCTTTAGGTCCTTTTCTTAACACAAGGCAGCAGCCTAATAAATGATCCTCCTGATAAACTAGCCAAGTTTCTGATTTTGAAATGTACTTTTTGATGCTACTTTCATCCGGATCCGCCAAGCTCAATAAGTCCATTGGAGCAGTTTTAGTCCCTTTCAGTGGACTTAGACGTAAGGTTTCTTGGAAAGGTTGCTGTTGGCTAGGAAATAGCTTGAATCCATTAAAAATCTTGTTTTTATGGTCTGGCCAATCTGTTTTTAGGATGCCAAAATAAGTGGTATCTCTACGGAAACCATCACGCATCAAGGTATGACTACGAAGTATGCCCTCTTTTTGGCCACCAATTTTAAGGACTGCTTTTTTGGAAGCTTCATTTCGATCATCAATTTTAAACTCGACCCGCTCCAAGTTTAACTTTTCAAAAGCATAGGAAAGTAGTAAAAACTTACATTGTTGATTTAGACCAGTACCCTGGACTGTTTTCTCTATCCAGGTCCAGCCAATTTCTAGGCGTTGATGAGCTAGAGCAATGTTACCATAGCTCGTACTGCCAACAATGCGCTGGTATTTTTTACTCCAAATAACAAAAGGGTAGCGGTTACCCTGTAGGCGTTGTTGAAGTGCTGCTTTAATATACAGTTCTACCTTTTCCCGATCGCCAAAAGGAGAAGGTGAATATTTTAATAGATCTGGCTGTTGCTTTGCAATCAGGAGTAATGCTTCCAGGTGATAAAATTGTAGTGGGAGTAGTTTGACGAACTCATTTTCTAGTACGAGGTGTGTTTGGCGATTCATTAAAATAGATTAATTTATTAAAAGATCGACCCAGGGAGCATCGGTAATAAACGAGAATCTGCAAGTGCGGCAGTACGATGCCCCGAATTCTGTAAGTAAATTTCGTGACTTGCAAAAGCTAAGAAAGCATTTTTATTGGGATACTTTACCAGTAAAACCGCATCCCACTGTTCTGTTTCAGGGCCAATTAAAAAAGCTTCAGCTTTTCCCATAAACTGAATCTCACTCCCCATTTGGGAAAATAAAGCTTCCATCTTGGTCATGTATATTTGGTAGGCTTCTTGGCCCGACATAGTTGTCCCCTTTGGCTGAAGTGCAGGTGTAGATGAATAATCCGCTTTGGCCCGAAATTTAAGGAAGTTAAGCATGAAAATGGGGCCCTCTATTGGCTTTTGGAAAAAAGCCTGTGCGGTTGCTGGATTAGGGGCGATATGTGATTTAGTGGACATTGTCGGAGTTTTGGTAATTTTGGAAATGCAAAAAATAAAAACATGGCCAATCTACAAAAAGCATTTGATGATTTAGTCCAAAGATATAGTACTTCTTTGGATGTTTCCATTCGACTTTGGGAGGAATTGGAAGTGCATTATCAAGCAAAAGGTCGCTTCTACCATAATCTGCATCATCTTGAAATGCTTTTGAAAGAATTAGTGACGGTCGAAGCTCAGGTAAAAGACTGGGATAGCCTACTTTGGGCCTTGTTTTACCATGATTTAGTTTATGATCCCCAGCGCAAAGACAATGAAGCCCAAAGTGCAGAATATTTAAGGTTGATATTGGAGGATATGGATTACCCGACAACGCGGATAGATACCTGTGTGGGGCACATTTTAGCTACAAAATTCCACGAGGGAAAAAGTAATCCAGATACGAATTATTTTGTGGATGCTGATCTTTCCATCTTAGGTCAAACCCCGACTATTTATGATCATTATACCCAACAAATTCGTCAAGAATACCTCTCGGAGGATATCTTTACTTTGAATAATCCTC